>NZ_JBHYMF010000002.1:0-122159 GCF_042742855.1 Streptomyces sp. NPDC058877
GCGCCCCTCTTTATGTGGACACGAAATAAAAGAGTGTCGAATTCTCTTTTTGAATTCTTCCCTATTTCCTATTGCCCTCAAGATTGAATGCCTATAGGTTCTAATTAGTTCGACCGCATCAAACCGGATTCACCGGAACGGCGAACAAAGTGAAAGGAAGAAGAAATGACCGAGATCGAGAACCAGACCCCGGCCTCCTTCCCCAACGTCCGTATCGAGGAGATCGCGCCCAACCCGAAGCAGCCCCGTCGCTTTTTCGATGAGGAGGCGCTGCAGGAGCTGGCTACCTCTATTCAGGCGAACGGGCTGCTCCAGCCGATTGTTGTCCGCCCTTACGACTTCGAGGGCGAGGGTGAGGCGCGCTTCATGATCATCGCCGGTGAGCGGCGCTGGAGGGCCTGCCAGATGGCCGGCATCGCCACGGTCGACGTCCGGGTTCTGGAGAACCTGAACGAGGTGGAGGCGTTCATCCTCTCCGTCGCGGAGAACGTGAACCGCGAGGATATGACGATCATGGAGGAGGCCGGCGCCTACGCCGACATGATGGCCCTCGGCTGGGACCCCAAGAAGATTGCAGCCCAGTGGGGCAAGACGGAGACGCACATCAAGTGGCGGATCGGGCTCCTCACCTTGCGCGATGAGGTCGCGGCCTGGGTCACGGAGGGCAAGATTAAGCCGAACCTGGCCTGGCACATCGCCCAGCTCTCCCCGGCCAACCAGATGGTCGCTGCCATGCGCTACCTCAAGGGCGACTTCGACAGTGAAGCGGACGCCGCCAACTTCGCCCAGGGGCTGCGAATGGCAGAGCAGCAAATCTCGATGATCACCGACGAGGAGCCCACCGTCGAGGAGAAGGAGAAGCGGGAGAAGGCGAAGAAGCAGGCCACTGACAAGCTTGGCAAGATTGAGGAAGGGCTGCTGCCGCTCCTCGATGAGCTGACCAAGGTCGCCAAGCCGGAGGAGCTGGCCGACATCCTCGGTACGGAGCTCGGCCGATACGTCCGCGTCATGGATCGGCTCCACAGCCAGGTGACGCTGGCCCGTCGGATGCTCCGCCAGGCCAACGGCATCGCCACGGCCAAGGAGGTCGCCTGGGCGGAGGCGGTCAAGACCACTCAGGCGCCGGCGAAGAGTGAGGAGCCGGCCAAGGCCGACAACCTGGAGGAGCCGGAGACCCAGCCCGAGGCGGCCCCGGAGAAGAAGGCCCCCGCCAGGAAGGCCCCCGCCAAGAAGGTGGCCCCCCGTAAGCCGGCCGCGCCCCGCACCCGGGCCGCGGCGAAGCAGGACGCCTGACATGAGGCCGGGCGGGTCCGGAAGGAGGCCGGACCCGCCCGGCGGCCAATCTACAGCGAGCACATCGCCCACCAGGGCGGTGTGCTCGCTGTGCTGTGCGGTGACACGGGCAGCCTTTTGTAGTCCCTTGGACCTGTTGGGTCCCGCAGGTGGGTGCGTACGGGGCGATTTCGGGCGGCGAATCCATTCCCCCTCGGGCCTGCCTATCGGGTGCGTACGCCCCCGCCGGTGTCCGCTAGCCAGGGATCGCTCCCTCATCTCCTCGGCTCGCTACCCCCTCGCCCAACTGTGAAATTCAAGAGAATTAAATAGGAAATCAATGGGGCGATTAAAGAGGTAAAATATTGCTTTATGGAGTGCCGTCCAATAGGTTTAAAGAGAAGCAAGCAAAACACCCCAATCGGGGTGGGCTCTTTATTAACTCAACAGGGGGTTCGTATGGGCGAGCAGACGGCACGACAGCTGACCGAGTTCTTTTCGGCGCGCCAGCTCCTCGACACGCTGCAGGCACTCTTGGACGGTCTGGGATCTCCCTCCGCCGACCTGGACGTGGAGATAGCACTGCCTCGGCACATGCCGGCGTAGTCGACCGATGTCACACCGGTCGTCGTTAAGGGATCGGCGGGCAGGATCTGGATCACCGCGTACGACGTGGACGGCGAACTGCCGGCCTCGGTGTATGAGGACATGGGTGTCAGCCGCGAGCGCATCGCCGAACTCGAAGACATCGAGGCCGGCGGCTAACCCAAAGCAAAAGCGCCCGCTGCCGCAACGGCAGCGGGCGCGCCCCCCGTTGGGGATCACAACTACACCAGAGAGGACAGCAGCACGTGCTGACCCTGTTCACGAACCGGTTCCCGGACGTCCAGATAGCCCAAGGGGTGCCGGTCCGCATCACCCGTGGCCACCCTCGCTACAAGCTCGCCTACCAGCTCCAGTACCAGGTGCCGGAGCTTGCTCCGGCCGCTGCCTACTTCAACGAGCCCGAGCCGCTCTTCACCGCGGCCTACCGCGCCGACCTCGACAAGCTTGGCGCTCCCCGGATCGCCGACCTCCTCAATGCCGTCGCCACGGCCGCCGGCGATCACCGCCTGGTCCTGCTGTGCTTCGAGGACTTGTCGAAGCCCGGACTCTGGTGTCACCGGCGGGTGTTCGCCGACTGGTGGCAGGAACGCACCGGCGACGCTGTGCGGGAACTGGGACCGCGACTGACCCACGAGCAGATCCCGCTGATGTGACCTCCTGGCGGCCCGGCCGACATACCGACCGGGCCGCCACCCAACACCTGTGCGGCGGGGCACCCCCAAGGGCGCCCCGCCGCACAGTCGTGTCCAGGGCCTGCGCTGATAGCCTCCACATGGCGCGGGGAACGCCTTGAGGGGAACCATGTTCCAGGGCACGATCCCTCAGCCCATGCGCGCCATAGTCCACGAGACCGCCCGAGAGTGGCCCGCCAGCGCCCCGGTCTACGTCCCGTGCTGCGGCAATTTCACCATCGAACGGTCGATCGCGGACCTCGGCTTCGAGCTCCACTCCTCCGACGTGTCGATCTACACCAGTGCGATCGGCCGGTGGCTGACCCGGCAGCCCGTCGGGATCCAGCTCCGCCCCGAGTCCGAAGACGAGCTCGGCTGGCTCGCCGACTCCCTGGATGATGCGGTCGGCACGGTCGCGACCATGATGCTGGGCACCCGGTTCCTGCCCGCCCTGGGCCGCGAAACCCTGTACCACCAGCGGGTCGTCTCCTCGCATCGCGCACAGTGGGAGCGGATGCACGCCGAGACAGTGGAGAAGCTGTCGGCCACGGACCTCCAACTCGCCTCGTACGACGCCGAGGACGTCCGCTCGTGGCTCACGCGGGTCCCCGAGGCTGCCCCCGTGTGCTCCTTCCCTCCCTTCTACGGAGGCGGCTACGAAAAGCTGTACGCCCCCCTAGAAGCCCACTTCACTTGGGATGCGCCGACCTACTCCCCCCTGACGGACGCCGACGTGGTGAGCGTCCTCGGAGCTATCACCGAGCGTCCGTACTGGCTCACCGCGTCCAACCACCACGTCCCCGAGCTGGAGTCCCACCTGCGCGGCGTGATCAAGGCGACGCCCCGGGCCGCGCCGTTCTACGTCTACGCCTCGAAGGCGCGCACTCGGATCGTCGCCCCCCGCCAGCCGCTCCAGCCGGTCGCTGCTCCTCGCCTACGTCAGGGAGAGGAGATCACCGGCCCGCTCACCCTCTCCCTCCTGACGGCCGCCCAGTTCAACGCGCTGCGCTCCCGCTACCTCAACCCGAAGATCGCGCCCGGCTCGGCGCACCTGTCCGTCGCGGTCCGTGCCGGCGGCCGGATCGTCGGAGTCTTCGCCATGTCGCCGTCCTCGTACACCCCCGACGAGGCGTACCTGCTGTCCGACTTCGCGGTGGCTCCGACGGACTACCCCCGCCTGTCGAAGCTGGTCGTTCTCGCGGCAACGAGCACCGAGGCCCAACTGCTCTGCCAGCGCGCCTTCTCCAAGCGGATCCGGGCTGTGGCCACGACCGCGTTCACCCAGAAGCCCGTGTCGATGAAGTACCGCGGACTGCTCAAGCTCACCAAGCGCGGCCCCTCCAACGAGTCCGGCTACGCCTACCAGCTCCAGTACCAGGGGCCGATGGGCGGGCACACCCTCGCCGAAGCCTTCGACACCTGGACCACCAAGTGGGGCACCCCCAAGACCACCCCGGCCGCCGCGAAGGAGAAGAAGTGACCGAGCAACTGACCCCGCCCGCCTACGTAGAGGGCGATCCCCGAGACCTCACCCTCCTCGACCTCAACGCCCGCTTTCTGCCGCATGAGCAGTTCAAGCAGCTCGTGGAGAACATCCGGCAGGACGGGTGCCTCACCTCGACGCCGCTGGTCTGGAACGACGCCGACTCCGGACGGCGCATCGTGCTGTCCGGCAACCACCGCACGATGGCCGCGATCGAGGCCGGCCTGACCCGCATCGGCTGGCTGGAGATAACCGACCCGCTGCCACGGCAGCGGCAGATCGCGCTCCAGCTCTCCCACAACGCCATCGCGGGCCAGGACGATCCTGCGATCCTCAAGGAGCTGTACGAGGAGCTGGAATCCGTCGAGTGGCGGCAGTACACGGGCCTGGACGACAAGGCCCTGGAGCTACTGGAGAAGGTCGACGTCGGCGGCCTTGGTGAGGCGAACCTCGACTTCGCCACCGTCACGATCGTCTTCCTGCCCGACGAGCTGGAGCGAGCCGAAGCCGCCCTGGACGAGGCGAAGAAGACGGGCACCGCCGACGCCCGCTGGGGCTTGGCCCTCACCCAGTACGAAGGTGTCCTGGACGCGCTGGAGACCACTCGCGCCGCCTACAAGATCGGCAACGCAGCCACGGCGTTCGGGGTCATCCTCGACACCTTCGAGCGGCACCTGACGGAACTCTCCGAAGGCTGGTACGACCCGCAGGCCCGCTCCGCGTCCCGAGACGGCACGGCCCCGATCGAGACCGTGTTTGGCCTCCGCGAGATACCGACCGCCACCGCAGCCGCCGTCCGTACGGCGATCGCCGACCTGGTCCGCGCCGGCGACGTTCCCGAGGACGAACCATGGCGGGCCCTGGACGTGTGGGCCGGTACGGCAGGCGGAGACGACGAGGAGTAACCCGACAGGAAGGAGCGCAGGGCAAGGAGCCGGACGGTGGCAGGAAGCGACAACGACCCGTGGGACCGCCAGACCGACGAGTCGCCGGTGGCGTTCGCGGGGTTCGCGGCGTACCGGGACATGGGCCCCGCCCGGAGTATCACGCGAGTGGCACGGGAGTTGAACAAGTCCCGGGCCCTGATCGCCCGCTGGTCCTCCGCCCACGCCTGGGTCCTGCGCGCCCAGGCGTGGGACCGCGAGCAGGACCGCGTGTTCCTCGCCGAGCAGGCCGACGCCCGCCGCGCCGCCGCCCGCCGTCACGTGAAGATCAGCCAGGCGTTCCTCGGCAAGGTCGTCGCCCGCCTCCAGTCCCTCGACCCCCGCGAGCTGTCCCCTGACCAGCTCCTGCGGTACTTCCAGGTCGCCGCCGAGATCGAACGGAAGGTCCTCTCTCCCGACGGCACGACGCTTCCCGACGCCGTCGACGACAACGTCCTACAGGCCGGCGAGATGAGCGACGAGGAGCGCCACGCCCGCATGGAGCAGTTGCGTCGCGAACTGGAGCGTCGCATCGGTGAGACGCCGGAGGAGGAGGCGTGACGCGCAGAGGATGGGCGCGCCGACGCGGCATCGAGGCCCTGCCCGACCCGCGGGCCATGAGTGAGCGGCAGCTCCAGCAGGAAGTCGCCGCTCTGATCCAGGCCGACGAAGTCTCCCGCCGCCGCTGGGCGTGCGACCGGCAGGGCTGCAACGGCCTGCCGCACGCCGGCTGGTTCCACAACCACGCCCGTGCCGCCCAGCGGACTCCGCTCGGGCTGTGGACGGCGTGGCTGCTGCTCACCGGCCGAGGCTGGGGCAAGACGCGCACAGCGGCGGAGTCGGTGCGGGAGTGGGCTGCCACCCCGAATCAGCAGATCGCGGTGATCGCGAAGAACGCGACGCTCGTGCGCGACATCTGCTTCCTGTCGCCGAAGTCCGGTCTGCTGAGCGTGATCCCGCCCGAGGACATCCTCCGCTTCAACAGCTCCCTCGGTGACACGACGCTGTGGTTGAAGAACGGCACGATGATCCGCGGGTTCGGCGCCGAAACCCCTGACAACCTGCGCGGCTGGGCCTTCGATAAGGGCTGGTGCGACGAGTACGCGGCCTGGTCGCGGCACACGGCGCAGGAGGTCTACGACATGCTCTGGTTCTGCCTGCGCGAGGCCGACAACCCGCAGGTCATCCTTTCGACCACCCCGAAGCCGCTCCCGCACGTGAAAAAGCTCGTGGAGCGCGGCCGGGCCCAGGAGAAACGTCACCGCGAAGGCGGGCCGCCGCCGCGCGTGCTCCTGACCCGCGGGCACATGTCCGACAACGACGCGAACCTGTCGATGGCCGCTCGTGAAGAACTGGAGGAGGAGTACGCAGGCACCCGCCTCGGCCGCCAAGAGCTGTCCGGCGAGCTGCTGGAAGACGTGGAAGGCGCCCTGTGGGCAGGCTGGATGCTCGAAGTCGAAGGGTTTCGCCTCCCGCGCGAGCACGTGCCGCACCTCGACCGCATCGTCATCGGAGTGGACCCGGCGACCAAAAGCCACGAGAACGCCGACCTGACCGGGTTCACCGTCGCCGGACGCGGCACCCCGTATGTGTCGACGTACGGAGACAACCGGCCCCGCGGGTACGTCCTGCACGCCGAGGAGAAGCGCCTCACCCCGACGGCCGCGATGCGCCGGGCTGCCGCGCTGTACCACGAGCACAAGGCGGACTGCGTGGTCATCGAGGCGAACAACGGTGGCGAGTACCTGCCGGCGCTCCTGGAGCAGGTTGACCCCCGGGTGCCGTGGCGGATCGTCCACGCCACCCGAGGCAAGCGGGCCCGGGCCGCGCCGGCAGCCCAGCTCTACGAGCAGGCCCGCATCCACCACGTCGGCCCGCCGCGGGGCTTCGCCGAACTGGAGGAGCAGATGCTGACGTTCGTTGGCCTCGGCGAGACGGAGGACTCGCCCGACCTTCTTGATTCGGCGGTATGGGCGCTGTGGGACCTATTCCTCGACATGCCCGGCCGCGTCGGCCCGAGCAACGATCAACGCCTGGAAGGGCGCCGCTGACCCCGCCAGGGTGCGTAGGCTGCTCGGTACGGGCGCGGGGCTCGGACGCCTGGAGGCGCTGTGGGTCTGCGCGAGTTGTTCATCGACGCGTGGAGCTGGCTCAACTACAAGGAGACGACGTCCGACCCAGGACGCGTGTTCCCCGAGCTGGCGAGGCAGTGGATCCCGGACGACGACCTGCGCCGGCTGACCGCGTACAAGATGCTTGTTGCCTACGACCAGAACCAGGCCGGGCAGCTGGCCGCCGCGTACGGTGACGAAGACGGACTCGAACGTCGCGAGCTCGGCGACCCGGCGCGGCTCATCGACGCGGCGGTGAGCTACCTCCTCGGCTCGGACCAGAAGGTCGTGGTCCCGGGCGCGGAGCACGCCGACGAGGAGACCCCAGTCGAAGGCGCGCAGGCGGCGGCCGAGCTGCAGGAGCGGCTTCGAGCGTGGGCGAAGAAGGAACAGCTCCTGCTGCGTATCCAGCAGGCGGAGCGGTGCGCAGTCCGCTGCGGCGACGCCGTGTACGCGCTGTCGTGGGCGCCCGAGAAGAACCGCGTCCTGCTGCGTACGTACGACCCGGGCTGGTACTTCCCGGAGTGGGACGAGGGCGAGCAGGACATTGCCGAGTACCCGACGCGGGTGCACTTCGCATGGGGGCTTCCCGCTGACCCGGCCAAGGGCCTGAAAGAGCGGGTACGTCGGATCACCTACGAACTGGGGCAGATCCGGCCGGCCACCCGCTCCGGTGCCGACATCGACGGGCAGCCGGCGCGGGAGACGGTCCTCGCGGAGGACGGCACACCGGTGCTGACGGCGGGCGACACCCTCGACGTCGAGACCGGGCAGATCACCCGCGTCTATCCGTGGGCTGCCGGGCCGTCGCCGTTGACGTGCTACCTGACGGACGCCGAGTGGGTACTCGACGACCTCAAGGGAGGTCAGGACGTCTACACCCTGCCCGAGAGCAAGGCCAGGTACCGGACACGGTCCGACGGCCAGATCCTCGACCGCCTGGACCTCCAGGTGGACTTCCTGCCCGTGGTCCACATTCCGAACTTGATCCCGGACGTGGGAGAGCACTGGGGCAAGAGCACCCTGGCACTGGTCCTCCAGGCCCTGGATGAACTGGCCGCGACGGATACGGACTCGGCGTCGGCGTCGGATACGACCGGTAGTCCGATCATCGCGCTCGCTGGTGCACGGTTGCCCATCGACCGGAGCACCGGCCAGCCGCTGCCGGTGAAGGTGAAGGCGGGCTCCGTGTGGGAGCTGAACGAGTCCGGCCGGATGGACACGCTCGACACCTCGCCTCAGCTGGCGGAGCTGCGCTCCCGCATCGACCACCTCCAGGACCGGATCGCGGCGAACAGCCGGCTCACCGCTGCCGGGCTTGGCCTGCTCGACCCCACCGAAGTGCCGTCCGGATACGCGCTCCAGCTCGCGCTGAGCCCGCTGGACTCCCTCGTCGGCGCGATGCGGCTTGCGCGCGCCGACAAGTACGAGATCCTGCTGCGCATGGTGCAGCGCCTCCACCAGGCCGGACACGCATGGCCTGCGGGGGAGTGCCTGCCTGCGGAACTGTCGTGGGGCCCGCCTACCCCGACCGACCGGACCGCAGTTCTCACCGACGTGGTGACCGGCGTGACCAAGGGCGTGATCAGCCTGGAGACCGGCGTACGGATGCTGCAGGACGCGGGCTACCCGATCGAAGACGCGGCCGAGGAGATCCAGCGCATTCAGAAGAGGGCCTTCGAGCAGGCCGCGCGCCTTGCGGATGCCACCGGCGACAACGCTGCCGTGCGCGAGTACCTGGGCCTGCCGAAGCCGAACCCAGGTGTGCCGCCGGTGCCGCTACTGCCGCCGAAGCCGGCCGATCAGTGAGGTGCGTCCAAAGCCCGGCAGAACTCGTCGTACACGGTGCGCAGATCGCTGGCGATCCGTTCGTAGTCCTCGTCCGAGACCAGGACGATGTCGGCCAGATCCTCGGGCGTGCGCACCTTGCCGAAGTGCATCACGTGCGCACTGGCTGTGTTCCAGTCCCCGATCAGCCGATCGGCGACGTCACCAGTCGGTTTCTGCCAGTCGGACACGAGGGCGCGGGCGTCGGTGTTACCAGGGTGGGTAGTGAACTTCACCAGGTACTCCACGAGGAGCCGCACGTTCACCCAGAACGACTCGATGCACGCGACGCGCAGCACACCGGGCATGTCCTTGCCGTCGGTGAGGTAGTCGCGGCAGCCTTCAACCTGGTCCATCGCCATGTCCACGAAGGCCCGGGTTCGGGCGTCCGGCGGGTAGTTTCCGTTCCACCATGCAGTGTCAGTCATGGCCCGCACCCTAGGTTGCGGGCACAGGACCTCATGAGCGATTTCCGAAGTGGCTAGACTGGATCACGGCGCGGGGGCGCTGCTGCTGGAGGACACCACCATGGCCCGTCCGCTGCCCGACCCCCTGATGCCCCTCGGACACCGGCGTGACGGACGTCCGATCTTCCCGATCCTGGGTGCTGCGCCCACCGATCCGTCTGCGCAACCCGGCAGCGAACCGAACCCGTCCGGTACCGGCACGGGGGTGGTGGTCGATCAGGACACACTCGCGCGGCTGCTGGCCCGGGAGAAGGACCAGGGCGGCCGGACAGCCGTGAAGAAGCTCCTCGGAGAGCTCGGCTTCGAGAAGCCCGACGAGCTGGCCACGTTCGTGACGGCGCAGCGCGAGGCACAGCAGGCGCAGCTGACCGAGATCGAGCGCCGTGAGCAGGCCGCCGCCGATGCGACGAAGGCGGCCGAGACCCGCGAACGCGCCGCCGCCGCCCGAGAGCGAGCGGCCGTCCGCAGGGGCGCGTTGGTTGCCCTCGGCGCGAGCGGCGACAACCTCGCTGACGCCGAACTGCTGCTCACCGTCGCGGACGACGCCGACGAGCAGACCGTGGCGGACGCGGCGGCAGCACTGGCACAGCGCCGCCCGGAGCTGTTTGGGCAGCCGGGGCAGATCACCCCGCCGCCGGCGCCCGGAGGTTCTCCTGCCGGCGGGCCGCCGCTGCGCGGCAGCGGCCAGCCCAAGGCAGGATCCGGAGGCCTTGAGATGGCGCGCCGACGCGGCCACCTCAAGGCCGCCGAGTAGCTGTAACCGTTCGCGAGACTTCCCACCGGCGGGACAAGGCCGGACCAGGGACCACGCCCTTCTCCTTCGTGGACGACGTCGCCACCTGGTGAGCGTGTGCCCAACCACGTTCACCAGGAGCAGGATGTCTATCCAGCCGATCTCCCGGTCGAGTACGTACACCGCGAACCGTGACTGGCTCGCGTCGCTGCACGGCACCGACCAGACCGAGACGATCACGCTCGACCTGTCGAAGTTCACCGCGGGCACCCACTACGTGGCGTCCACCGATCCCGTGCAGCCCTACAGCCGGTTCCTGTCCGGCGTCCCTGTAGGCCGGATCACCGCGACCGGCTTGTACGGGCTGTGGGACAAGGCGAACGCCGACGGCACGCAGGAGCTCGCCGGGTTCGTCTTCGCCGAGGCGTACTTCGCGCCCGGTCAGACCCGGGTGCCGGCCGCGCTGCTGTGGCACGGCGTCGTCCACGCGGCGAAGGTCACTGGCGGCCCGCTCGTCCCGGCCGACGTGACGCTCTCGCCCACCTCCGCTCAGATCCGCTTCGTGTAAGGAGGCACCCCCCATGACGATCCAGGACCTCTTGAAGGACGTGTCGGTCAAGGACCTCACCACCTTCGCGCGGGCGATCCCGACGCCTGCGGACTTCCTGCTGCAGACGACCGTGTTCCCCTCTCTCAGCGTCAACGAGGTGAAGTGGCGGATCCGTGACAACGGGCGGTACGTCAACAGCGCGAAGTACCGGGCCTACGATGCCTCGGTGCCGATCGCGTCCCGCGAGGCGTGGTCGAACGTCCGCGAAGGCGCCCTCATCGAGATGGGCCAGAAGCTCATTGTCGGTGAGCAGGAACAGCTACTCCTTGACGCCGAGCGGGGCGCCGACCAGGACCGGCTGGTCGAGCTGCTGTACGACGATGTCGAGCGGCACGTGGAGTCCGTCCACTCCCGGCTGGAGCTGGCCGCCGCCGATGTTCTGCTGGACGGCAAGCTGTCCATCAACGAGAACAGGCTGATCACCGAGGCCGATTACGGGATGCCGGCCGGAAACCGGGTCACGGCGGCCGTGCCGTGGACGGACGCCCAGAACGCGGACCCGATCGCGGACGAGCTGGGCTGGCTGCAGTACCTCGACGACCTCGGCGTTCCCGAGCCCGAGTTCGTCCTCACGTCGAAGAAGGCATACGCGACACTGGCGAACAACCACGCGTATCGGGCAGCGTTCTACCAGTCGGTGAGCCCGTCGACCACGCCGACAGCGACCCTGAATCCGGCGCAGGTGCAGTCGGTGCGTGCCACGTATGGCCTGCCGCCGGTGCGTTTCTACAAGGCACAGGTCCGTGTCGATGGGGTCGCCCAGAAGGTGCTCCCGGACGACAAGTGGATCTACGTGCCACCGAATCGAGAGCGGTGGGCACAGATTCAGTGGGGCCGGACGTGGGACTCTCTGAACCTGACGCGCGGCACCAATCCCGAGATTCTCCGGGAGGACGCGTCGGGCCTGATCGTCACCAGGGGCATCCAGACCGATCCGGGCCAGATCTGGACCAAGGTCGCCGCCGCGGCGATGCCGGTCATGCACACGCCTGACGCTCACCTTGTTGCGAGCGTGATCTGACATGGGGCGGCTGGCGAGCACAGTGCACGTGTACGACCCGGAACGGCGAGAGCGGGTGATCCTCCTGCCAGGTGACGAGCCGAGTTCGGCGGTGGCGCGGATGATCACAGCGCCGAAGGCATGGGAGGACGGGGCGCTCCCGGAGATTCCGGACGATGAGCCCGAGCCCGAGGTCGAGGTCGAACCGGACCCCGCGGTGACGGAGAAGCCGGCGGCTCCGCCCCGGACCAGCCGCAAGGCCCAGGAGTAACGAGCGGGGCGCGGCGCCCACGAGGGGAGGCGCCGCGCCCTTCACCATGCAAGGAGGAGACTGGTGGACGAGGCGGTACGGACGTGGCTGCTCGCGCAGCTCGGGCCCGAGACGGACATGACAGACCTGGAGGCCCGGTACACCCGTCTCGGGACGGCGCGCGCCGTGGCCCTGGAGGTGTTGGCGGAGCGGCGAGCCGGGCTGCTCGCCGAGCCGCTGCGCCTCACCGTCGACGGCGTGATGACGGTCGACAACTCGGGCAACCTCACCGGGCTGGAACGGCAGATCACCTCGGTGAGCGGTGCCGTAGCCCCCGACGAGACCACGACCAGCGAGGAAGGGCCGCCGGTCGTGGTCGTCGCGTCGCTGCGTCCGGCCCGGCGCCGCTGGTAGGGGAGGACGATGACCTACGAGTGGCCGCCGCTGACCCCGGGCGACCCGGACGAGGTGGCTCGCCGTGTCGCCGTCGTTCTGCAGGACGCCTGGCAGAGGCTCGCCGACGCGCAGGAGAAGGTACTGACCTCGATCACGGTCCGCTGGAGGCTTCCGTACGTCCTGCAGACCCTGGAGGAGTTCAAGGAGTCGATCGCCGAATTCGCGACCCGGGCGGACGAGGAGGCCCGCGCGTTCGTACAGCGGCAGCTCCCGCACCTGTACGAGCAGGGCGCGCGGGCCGCCGCCGTGGACCCGGGCCGGCCGTTCGGGTGGACGGTGATGCACACCGAGGCGCTGCAGTCGCTCGCCGCCGACAGCTACGACGACTTCCTGCGCCGCTCCCAGGAAGCGGAGCGGATGGCCAACCAGTGGTACCGGGCAGTGCGCGCCGTGGCCCGGCGAGAGGTTCCCCTGCTGGCAGCCGGGAACCGTACCGCGGTGCAGAGCGCGCGGGAGCTCGCGAAGCGGCTGGAGGGCCAGGGGGTGAATCACGTCGTCTACCGCAACGGGGCACGGGTGCCTGTGCGGACGTGGGCGGAGGCGGCGGCGCTGGCGAAGTCGGCGGTGGCGTACAACGCGGGGACGCTGAACAGGGCGCGCGAGGTCGGCGTGAGCCACGTCGAGGTCTTCGACAGCGTCGGGTGCGGGTGGACGCGGCACAACGATCCGGACGTGGCAGCCGGTTCGGTGAGAAGCGTGGAGGAGGCCGCGCAGTGGCCAATCTCCCACCCGAGGTGCAGGCGCTCGTTCGGGCCTCGTCCCGACGTGGCGTAGGGCTTCAGTCCAGCCCGTTCACTCTGCGCCTTCTTGAAGTTGCAGCATCTCGTGGAACGTGGAGTTGGCACCGCGCTGGGTGAGCTCGTGATAGGTGCCGGTCTCGATGATGCGTCCGCCCTCGATGACGATGATGCGGTCGGCGAGTCTGGCGTTGGCGAGGCGGTGGGTGATGAAGAGGGTGGCCCGGCCGGTGGCAAGGTTCTTGAGGCGGGTGAAGATGCGGTGCTCTGCCCGGGCATCGAGGGCGGCGGTGGGTTCGTCCATGACGAGGACGGGAGCGTCGCGGTGGAAGGCGCGGGCGATGGCGAGGCGCTGCCACTGCCCGCCGGAGAGGTCGTGCCCGCCCCACCAGGAGCGCGCGAGGGACGTGTCGAGGCCCTTGGGGAGCTGGGCGATGACTGCGTCGGCGCCAGATGCTTCGGCTGCAGCGTGGATGGCGGGGTCACCTTCTGGCCTGGGCTGGCCAAGGTGGATGTTGGCGCGGGCGTCGAGCGGCCAGCGGGTGTAGTCCTGCGGGACCAGCCCGAGGTGCCGGTACACGGTGGCCGGGTCGGCTTGGGCGAGGTCGATGCCGTCCCAGTGGACACTTCCGCTGGTCGGGAGGTACAGACCGGTCAGGAGCTTGGCCAGGGTGGTCTTCCCGGAGCCGTTCTCGCCGACGAGGGCGATGACCTCACCGCGCTTGAGGTCGAGGCTGATGTCGGAGAGCGCGGGCCGATCGGTTCCGGGGTAGATGAAGGTGGCGTCCTTGACGCTGATCACTTCGGGGCCGGTTTCCGGGATGCGGGCGGTGCCTCGGCGGGCCGTCCAGGGGCCGGCGACGGCGAGGAAGCGGTGCCAGTCTCCAACGGCGAGCGAGGTACGGAAGAGACCGGCCCCGGCGCGCACGGTGGTGGAGAGCGCGGCGGAGGCGGTGCGTAGGGCGAGGGCTGCGGCGCCGGCGGCGGCGAGTTCGATGCGGCCGGTGGAGACGAGCAGGATGAGCGCGGCCCACGCGGCGGCCGTACCGAGGGCGGTGAAGGCGTCGCCGATGCCGCGAACGGTGAGGGCCTTGCGGGTGGCGGTGAGCTGCTCGGCTTCCAGGCGGCCGGAGATGATGCGGTACTGGCTGGTGAGGAAGTCGGCCATGGTGCCGGCGCGGACCTCGTCGGCGGTGGTCTGTTCGGTGGTGTAGGAGCGGAAGACGTTGCGCAGCCGGGAGTCGCCGAGGTTGCGGTGGTGCGCGTCGTGTTCGATCCGTGCGGCGCGGACGGCGCCCCAGGCGCAGGGGGTGGCGGCGAGCAGGAGCAGGCCGAGGACGGCGGGGTGGAGGAGGGCGACGACGGCAGCCGCGGCGACGATCTGGGCGGCAGCGGAGGTGAGGAGCTGGGCGTCGAGGATCAGGTCGCGGGTCTTGTCGGCGCCGTCGGCAGCGGCCTGGCGGGCGTTTTCGAACTCGGGGTCCTCGTACGCGGCGAGTTCGGCCGCGGTGGAGGCGGCGATGACGCGGAGGTCGGCTTCCCGTACGACCTTCGGGGCCAGGCGGGCGGCGGCGGCCCGGGCGGCGGCGTCGAAGATGTATCGGCCGCACAGAGCGGCGCAGAGGACGGCCAGGGCCCCGGTGCGGTTCTGCAGCCCGGCAAGGATGTCGGCGTTGGTGAACAGGCCGGCCAGCACGCGGGTGGTCGCGGTGAGCGCGGCGGCGGTGAGCAGGGCGGCAGCGACCTGGCAGGCGGCCAGCGTCAGGACGGCGCGGTGGTCGGTGGCCCAGCCCAGTCGGATGGCTTCGCCGAGGGTCTTCGGCAGGCGGCGGGCGATGGCCCCGGTCGACATGGTCGCGTTGGCGTCCTGGTACCGGTCGGAGGCCATGCGCATGACGGGGGGCTGGCCGACGGCGGCCGGCGGCGCGATGGTGGCGGTAGAACTCACGGGCCTAGGAACGCGCGCCGTGACGTTGTGGGGCAACGGGATTGTCGGCTGTCTGTGTGCATCAGGGCCGGTCAGACAATCAGGCCGTCAACTTTGCGTTACGAGATTCACTCGATCGAGGAGCCGTGGCCCGGGAAGGCGGAGGCGTGTCTCCCGGGGCCACGGCCGTTCTCAGCGCGTCTCTACGGGACGGACAGGACGCGTGTGTAGGGCCGGTCCGCGCCGTCGCCGGCGTCGTGGCCGACGGGCCCCTCGGCAGTGTCGACCCAGGCATGCGCGGCGTCGGGCAGTCGACGCGCGCCGAGGGCCCAGGAGGCGCGGCGGCCGGTGAGGGCGGTGGCCAGGACGGTGGCGAGGCTGATCTCCATGCATGCGATCCGGCCCGTCCACCACGTGGGGGTGATGTGGCGCACGGCCGTGTCGAGGCGAATGACTCGCCCGCGGCTGGCGGCCGGCAGGCGGTGCAGGGTGCGGATGGCGGCGATGCGGTGTCTCAGCGGTAGGCGGCCGAGCGCGAGGGAAAGGGCGAGTCCCATGGTGGCGACGGCCCGCTCGGGCAGGGTGGGGGTGTCCAGTGGGGCGGGGACCATCTGGGTCATCGTCGCCACCACTTTCGCTGCGGCGCGTGGGTGGGGTCGATGAGGATTCCGTCCTGTTTCCACTGGTTCACGAGGTTGTTGATGCCCTGGCGGACGGCGTGCGGGTCGCGGCCGGTGGGGATCGCGAGTTCGTCGGCGAGGCCGTCGGCGGTGCCGTTGACCACGATCGCCTTCCAGATGCGGGAGACGTCCGGGCCGAGCATCGACCACGTTGCGGTGCGGACGTCGAGGAGGACGATGCCGTGCTCGTCGGTGGCGTGGTGGATGTGGCCGGCCGGGGTCAGCACGATGCCCCCGTGAAGGGGTGCGTGCCGGTGAGCCACCAGGAGACCGTCAGCATCTGGTGCATGTCTGCCGAGCCGATCGGGGTCCGCCCCTGCCCGAGGTGACCGAGGGTGCCGGCCACGGCCTCGTGGTCGAACAGGCCGGTCGTGATCAGAGGGCTGACGGTGAGGAGGTCGTCCAACTGGGTGCGGTGCTGCTGGAAGGCCACGATCCGCTGAGGGGTGAAGGATCCCTTGGAGCGGCGTCCGAGCAGCCAGTCGGGCAGATCGGGCAGGGCTGCGGCCAGCAGTGGCTTGAAGGTGTAGAGGCCGCGGCGGGCCGCAGGCGGTATAGCGAATGCGGCGCGCACCACGGTGTTGTCGAGGTACGGGTGGACGGGGCGAACGCCCAGAGCGTCGGCGTAGGGGGACCAGCCGCGCTCGGCGGCGCCGGTGAAACGGAGCGCGGTCCACTGGTCGAACTCGTCGGCCTTCTCCGGCTGGGAGGTGTCGGCGGCGGCCTGCCGGAGTAGTGCGGCCACCTGGGCGCGGCCGTCGGCGGTCAGCCAGGACGCAGCCGGGCCCAGACGGCACCAGGACCACCCCGCCATACCCGGCGTGGGCTGCGGCCGGTTCTTCTCCAGCTGTTCGACGGCCTTCTCCAGCACGCCGGTCCGGCCGAGCGCAGCGGTTTCCCGCAGGCCCTTCCAGAAAGGACCAGGGGCCATGTTCCGCATCCGGGCATAGGCGACGACCTGCCGGTGCGCGGCGCGGCGCTGCCCGTCTTGGAGAAGCCGGACCCAGACCGAGGAAGTCGCGTCCAAGACGACGTCGCCGCCGTGCCCGGTCAGGTGCAGCGGCAGGCCGGCCACCGGAGCGAGGTAGGTGCGATCCATCTCGAACAGGGCGGCACCCATGGCCGGTTCCAGGCCCGTCGGCTGGCCGACGGGGAAGGAGAAGGGCAGGTCCTCGTCGCTGCCGTGCGCGATGGTGTGCTCGACGTTGGTGTGCTCAGCGATCCGGGCGGCGAAGGACGCATCCTCGGCGCTGGTGTAGCCGTCGGTGTAGGTGACCGCGTGCACCTGACCGACACGGGAGGCAAGAACCACGGCCGCGGAGGAGTCGAGACCGCCCGACAGGTCCGCGCCCACCGTCCCGCCCGCAGCCTTCACCCGGTACTGAACCGCTTGGGCGAGAGCGGATCCGAACTGCGCGGCGCCGGACGGCAGGTCCTCGACCGGCCGGATCGCGGCAATATCGAGGAGCTGCGGAACCTGCCCGGCGCGCAGCAGCAGGCCGTAGCCGCCCGGCACCAGGCTGATCCCCTCGTAGGGGCTGCGGTCGGGCCAGTGGTCGCTTCCTGCGACGATCCGCGCGGCTGCCAGCGCCAGGTCGGCTACGAGCGGCGTCCCGAGACGACGCAGGTGGGTCGCCCATGTGCCGTCGGCGGTGTAGTAGACCGGCCGGAGCCCGGCCAGGTCCCCGCAGACGAACTGCTCGCGCTCGTTGCCAGCGACCACCCAGTACGAGCCCGGCCAGCCCGTCAGGTTCTCCCACCGTCCCGCCCGTACGGATGCAAGCGCGCCGTACAGCTCCTTCTCCTCCACCGGGCAGTCGCCGACGACCACCACGGCGGCGCCGCCTTCGACCGCGCTGCGCACGCGGCTCCCGGGGCCGGTGCGCGCGCTGTCGAAACCGGCGACGGTGAATCCGCTGTCCCCGGTCGCCGGACCGCCGGCGAGCCACTGCTTTCTCATGCCTCTCTGCCTCCTGCTCGTTTCCGGAAACGGGCCCGGGGGCCGCCGCAGTGCGACGACCCCCGGGTTCGTGTGACGCCGGGGCTGATCAGCCCTCGAAGTAGTTGTCCTTGTCGGAGTCGTTGAAGGTCTGGCGCCCGAGGGTGAGCTCGGCGACGTCGTGGGTGTTGATCTCGGCCGTGAAGTCGACGGCGGGGACGGTGGTCTGGGTCTGCTCGGCCATGGCCGGCCTCCTTGGTGTCGGTGGTGCCTTCTTGGGTGGTGCACATCTATGACACCGCTTTTGAACTCCCTTTCTTAGAGCGTGAGTTAGTGACTTCCTAGGGGAAAAGTAGGGGCGGCTGCGATCTGCCGACACCTGGACATGGGGCCGGGGGCCGCCGCAGTGCGACGGCCCCCGGACGGGCATGGCATCGGGCAGGTCAGCCCTCGAAGTAGTTGTCCTTGTCGTCGGAGCGACCCATGTAGGTACCGAGGGTGAGCTCGGCGACGGGGTGGGTGTTGACCTCGGCCGTGAAGTCGACGGCGGGGACGGTGGTCTGGGTCTGCTCGGTCATGGCTGGCCTCCTTGGTGTCGGTGGTGCCTTCTTGGGTGGTGCACATCTATGACACCGAGCGCGAGCCGCCATCAGTAGAGCCGAAGGTGGTGACTTTCTGGGGGAAAAGTGGGGGCAATCAATGTGCGCCCAGCAGATCCACTACAGCCCTCTGATGCACGGCATACACCTGAGGGAGTTCAGCCAAAGACGCACGCTCGTCGATGCCGTGCAGACCCTCGTAGGGGATGCCGAAACCTGCCGTGGCGGGGATGCCGTGCCCTGCGAGGAGGTTGCCAATGTTCGAGGGGCCCGCGGTCTTCGCCCGGACATCGAGCCCTGCTGACCGGGCCGCGGACAGCAGGGCGGCGGCCGGCTGCTCGTCTTCCTCCAGCCGGAACGCCGGCCAGGACGCCACCTCGGCGACCTCCGTCGGCACGGGGGCGGGGAGCTCGGCGTCGAGCTCGGCCACCGCCTTGCGCACAAGGGTTTCGGCGTCGTGCGCGTCGAAGGCGGGGGTGGTGCGGACATCGACGTTGATGTCGACCCGGTCGGGGGTCACGGAGAAGCCCTCGCCCCCGTGGAAGGCAGTGACAGTGAGCTTCGGTCCAAGCGGAAACCCCGAGGCGCTGTCAGCACCGGGCAGATCGGCCGCGTCGAGCAGGCCCACCAAGCGTGCGGCACGGGTGATGGCGCCGATGACGGTGCGGCTGGAGCCGGAGTGCCCGGACGGCGCGTGTACGGCGATCGTGGCGCGCCACAGGCCGCGGCCACCGACCACGACCTCGTCCATGCCGGGGTAACCGATGATCACTCCGGCCGGCCGGGCGGCAAGAGGGTCGGCGAGGTAGGCACGGGCGCCGCCGAAGTTGCCGGTGTGCTCGTCCACGTCCAAAAGCACGGCGAGGCCACCAGCGAAGGCACGCGGGCGGGCGGCGAGATCGGCGGCGATGTGGCAGTACATCGCGGCAGCAAGCTTGGAGTCGGCCGCGCCCCGTCCCAGCAACCAGCCGTCCCGGACCGCGCCGGAATCCGGGGCGAAGGACCAGCGGGTCAGGTCCCCGTACGAGGCGGTGTCCACACAGGCGTCAAGCGTCCACCACGGCCCCGGCCGGTCACCGGTGACCTCGGCCAGGAGCCCGACCAGGGCGCCCGCACCGTCGTGCAGGCGCCGGTGCGGCACCGCGCGGCCGGTCAACCACTGCTCCAGGACATCAAGAACGGGGACGTAGTCGTCGATCCCGCCACGGCTCGGCCGGCGGACCAACTCCTGCGCAAGCCCCACCACCGACCGCATCGTCTCGTCCTGCCCGACCTCCCGAGGGCCACCGATCATGCCCTTCCACCAACTTCCTATCTGCGGCGCACGGGCAGTTCCCGCACGTCCCGTATCGTGCCCAGCAGTCGCGCCGCCGCGCACGCTTCTCGCCCGTGATGGACAAGACCAGCCGCCGCCTCGCCCTCAAGGACGATGCCGCAGTCGAAGCCGTCCGCACTGTGTAGGGACGGCAGCGGCACCACGGCCTGCTTCTCCGACGCCACGAAGAACCTCTCCAGCGTCTCCCCGCGCTCGACAAACCCGATGCTCAGCGTCCGGACCCCGTTGCGGCGCTCGGCCGGATCCCTCAACTCCATCAGCCGCACCAGGTGCTCGGCCAGCTCCGGGTGCCGCGGCGGACCGTAGAGCACACGGGTATGCACCAGATCCGGGTTCTGTGCAACGGCCGTCTCGATCGCCCCCAGGTACGCTTTCTCGCGACTCCGGCTGCCGGTCACCACCAGGTGCTCACGAGCGTCAGACACCACTGTGATCATCGCCTCCACCAGATCGGACCACCGCGTCACGAGCGTGCCCTGTACCTGATTCAGGGCCTGCGCGACACCGCTGCGCCCGTCCTGGTGAGCGAACAGCACCTCGCTCGGCTTCCCGTACAACTCGACCAGACCACGCCGGTTCCGCAGCCCTGTTCGCCGCCGCCCAGACTCCCATGCACTGAGCTGACTGGTGTCGCTTGTTCCGCCTGTAATCGCATTCAGCTCCGCGACCACCTCCTCAAGCGTGAGGTTTTTCTCCAGCCGCGCCCGCTTGAGCGCCGATCCCGTCGGCGTGCTCATCGAGACCGCCTCCTCCCGACTCCACCGTGCTTCCAGATGGTCCAGATCGCTGTGCCGGTCGTACAGGTGGTGCAAGGGGCGGGACGGAGCACATGCTCACCACAGCCCGCCCCTGGTCCTACTCAGACCCTCCGTTTGTGGGCAGAACGTAGTAGCCAGGTCCGTGTGGGTTCTCCCGGAAGGCCACTAGCCTGTCCCTGATGATCATGCGGAGAGCCCGGGGTATCACCTCCGGAGCCAAGCCATGCTGGTGGGCGAGGATCGCGGTTGGGAGTGGCGTGCCCGCCTTGTGCCGGCCGCTCTCGATACCGGATCGAACGGCCCGGTCGAAGGCAACGTCGTTGGGGTGCTGCTCGTGCGGACCCAGGCGACGTCGTTGGCCGCACCGCAATCTTGCCGGGCTGTAGACCTCTCCCATCTGGTCCAACTGCGCCATCGCCGAAGACACGTACCGCTGGTCTTGACCGAGCTGCTCGGCCAGTTCTCGGACGCTTGGCAAGGCCGCACCGATGGGGTGCTGCCGTAAGAGGGCACGCAGACTGTGCAGAAGAACCGCGCGCCGTTTAGCGAAGGAGACACCAACCCTTCCTACCTCGTTCTCAGGACTGTCGGCGTACACCATCGGGGTACCTGCGCTGTTGGAGTCTGGGAGTCTCTTGGGCTGCACCGATATGGCTGTGATGGACATGCTTCCTGCCAAGGGGCCTGGGGTTGTCGTGGAGAAAGGCCGGCTGCTCTTCCCTCGTGTCCGCTGGAGAGAGGGTGGCTCGACCGGACGGAGGTGATGTTCGCCTGGGCTGCGTTTCGTGGTGGACGCGGTGTGTCGTTCCGAAGGCAGGTTGAGGCGGAGTCTGGACGGTCAGGAGTTCGTCTTGCACTGGCCACCCCTTGGCCAGAAGGCAGCCTCGGCGTCGGCCAAGAGGCCGTGGATCAAGCCGTGTGAGCGCCGGCGCCCTTGGCGGCTACGGGGCGGTGCTCTCTAGGAATTGATGATGGCCGCGGCGTGCTCGCGGTCGAAGACCGAGATGAACTTCTGGCTGGCCCAGTCTCCGCACTCTTCAGACCGGAAGGCACGGGTCTTGCTCCAGAAGTCTTGGACGGCGGGCCGCTCCATGAGGCTGCGGGCTTGTACGTACAGCTTCTTCGAACTAATCAATCCCAGCTCGAAGTTGAGGTGGGTGAGGCTGACCTGGCTGTTGACTCTCACCATCTTGCCGAGCTCTTCTGGGGTGATGCCTTCCTTGGCCCAGAGCTGCCAGTGCTCGGGATCGGCTGCGATGGCCGCAAGCAGTCGCTGATGGAGAGCAGCGGTGCCGAGTCGGAGCTGTTGACGGTGCTGCTTCTTGCTGAGGTTGATTTCCTCCCGGTGCCGACGTTCGGCGCGCCAGATGCCGACGACAGCCGTGGCGGCGGCGATAAGAATGGTGTTGGAGGTCTTCATGGGCTGCCTTTCGGGAAAGTGGGATCGGGCCCGGAAGCTCCTGAGGTGAGAGGTAGCACCCGGTAGAGGGAGGCGGTGTCGTGCCTGGCTCGCAGCCCCGTCTTGGGTATCGGAGCAGGCACGAAAGCAGGGAGCGAGTTCGGGGCAGTTCAGCCGTGTGGGCCGCGCAGGACCACGGCCGTGACCATGCCGTTGGGGGCAAGGTCGTAGCGGTCGCAGGAGGCCCAGCCCATGGCGAGTTCCTGCACTGCGGCCTCGGGTAGGGCGTGGGTCTTCGAGCCGGCGGGCAGCTTCTCGGCGACGGCCGTCGTCACGTGCAGCACCCCGGTTCTGCTCAGCCACCGACGGACGTCGGTGAGGAACCTGGGCGCGTCCAGGAACTGGAGTACGTGGCGGCAGGTCACGATGTCGACGCTGCCCGGTACGAGACGCGGCGGAATCGGGTCGATATTGAAGTCGTGGAGCTCGAACTTCGCAGTGGAGTGCCCAGCGTGGTGCCGATGCGCGCGCTCGATCGCGGTCGCGGAGGAGTCGTAGCCGGTGACACGCAGCCCGAACTTGGCCATCCGGCAGGCGAGCATCCCCAACCCCGTACCGACGTCGACCGCGACCTGACCGGAAGCGGCCTCAGTGCGGTCGCGGAAGTAGAACAGCTCGCGTTCACCGATTGGCTGGGGAATCGCCCCCTGCCGGTGGGCGAGGTCCCAGTCGGGCAGAGCCCGGGCGAAGGAGGGGACAAGGATCATGAACAGCCCCTCTGCTCATGAGCATCGTTGGTGGGGGTGATGGTGACGCGGTGCAGCCGGGCCGGTTCGAAGCGGCGCTCGACGGTGTCCCCGAGCGCGGCGTCGAACAGGTTCACTGCCAGGGGCTCGGCGGGTTCAGGGACGATCGCGGCCAAGGCGCGGCCGGGGGTGCGCATGTCCAGCGCGCTCATCGTGCACTCCTCAGAGGCTTGTTCCGTACAGGGCGAGCGTGATCACGAGCGCGCTGACGAGGACGACGTAGAGGATCTGGCCGAGGATCTGGCGCCACCCCACACCGCGGTCATCGAGCCAGCGGGCTGGGCTCCTTCAAGTCGACGGCTCCGGTACAAGGAGCGAGGTGAAGCAGCGGTGCTTGTGGACGCCATAGAGCGCGGTCTCGTAGTACGCCTCGTCCACGCTGATGTGCCGGTACGTCGGGGCCAGCACGCCTCGGGCGAAGCCGCCGGCCAAGGCCTTCATCAGCTCGTTCCACGCCGCACTCTGGGTGGGAACGATTTCTCCTGAGTCATCGTGGATCGTGCACCGCACGGCCCACTTCCGGCCGGCTGCCTTGGCGCGCAGCTGCTGGAAGTGTGGCTCCGGGTCTTCGCCCGGCAGGGTTTTTACGTACAGGACCACCCGGCTTCCCGCACCCCCACCGGTGGTGTCGCTGTTCAGGGAGCGGCGTAACCGCTCCAGCCGCTTTCGGGCCGGACTGGCCGCCTCTACGAGCGTGGTGGTGCTCTGGTGAATCTTCATGATCGACCTCGGCTGGTCGGGACTGGGTAACGGCTGCTGTTCCAGGACCTGGGCGGCGGCCATGGCCGCACGGCCGCAGCGAAGTGACTGACACAGTCACGATTTGCGACTGGGCCGGTTGCTTTCCGTAGCGGAACTACCGTCCTCCATGCGACAGTTGCTTTGCAACCCCCAAGTGAAAACTCCACTTGAAATGGCATATGCCGTTGGGTATGTCATGGGCTTTGCAAGGAGGACGTGAGGTGCAAAACTCGGGGCCGATGTCCCGATCCGGCGAACAGTCCCCCGAAAGTGCCGAACTGTCACCTAAATTGGCAGGACCGTCACTCGCATCAGCCGGACTGTAGGCAGGATCCGGCGAACTTGATGAGACAGGAGGACAGCACGTGGCGGCGCCTACTGGGCCGACAGTTCGGCGAATGCAGCTCGGCAAGCAGCTCACCCAGGTCCGTAAGCAGGCCGGCTTCTCCACACCGAAGGCGGCCGTGGAGGGCCTGGAGATCTCCGAGGCGCAGTACAGGCGCGTCGAGCTCGGCCAGTCCGCGTTCCGCAGGGCCGCGGACCTGATCACGGTCTTGGAGCACTTCGGTATCACCGACAAGGGTGACCTCAAGCACTTCACCGACCTGCACCGGGACGGCCAGACCCGAGGATGGTGGTCCTCCTACGCCCGGACCATGTCCTCCGGAATGAAGATCTACGTCGGCCTGGAAGACGGTGCGGAGGCGATAAGGGCCTGGCAGCCCAACGTGGTCCACGGGCTGCTTCAGACCAGGGGGTACGCCGAGGCGCTCTTCGCCACTCACAAGCCCGTCGATGAGATGACCACCGAGGAGGTCATCCGTGGCGTCGAGGTACGCATGGAGCGCCGCGAGATCCTGACGCGGGACAATCCGGTTGAGTTCCGAGTCGTACTCGATGAGGCTGCTCTCCGTCGCGAGGTCGGCGGTCCGGAGGTGATGCGCGAGCAGTACGAGGAGCTAGCCTCCCTCTCCACCCGCTCCAACGTGTTCATCCACATGATTCCGCTGGACAAGGCAACCTACCGTTGCCCGTCCGACTTCGCCGTCCTCGACTTCGATGAGGGACTTCCGACCATCGTGCAGATGGACATGCCGGATGGTGAGGTGCGGATGACCGACAAGGCGGACCAGATCCGTACGTACTCCCGCAGGTTCGATGCCCTGCGGGATGGCGCTCTCTCCACCGAAGAGACGTCAAAATTCCTGCACCAACTAGCCCGAGAGATCTGAGACATGGCCCTCACCTCCCTGGACCTCGCCCCCGCCGGCGACTGGTTCAAGTCGTCGTACAGCGGCGGCAACGGCAACAGCTGCGTCGAGGTCGCCGACCTCACCGAGCGCGGCACCATCGGCACCCGTGACTCGAAGCAGAGCAACGGCCCGGCCTTCGAGAGTTCGCCGACCGCCTGGTCCACCTTCGTGACCAGCGTGGCAGCGGGTGAACTTTCCGCCTGACGTGCATAGCCGAGCGGCCCGGTTTCCCCCACGCCGTATGAGGGGGAGGCCGGGCCGCTTCGTGTATCTGTACCCTCGGGCTGTGTGAGCCTACCTATCCCGATGGGCCTGCGTCAGTGCTCTCGTACGTGCATGTGACATGGCGGCATGGGCTGGGTGGGCGAGCAGGAATGTGTCGCCATCACTCGACGGGCTTCCACTCCCCGCAGCCCTCGCTGTTGAAGGAGTAGTCGCTGGCGCGGATCGTCACCTGGACACGGGCGGCGCCGGCAGTGAAGTAGTTGTCGATCGGGTTGCCGTTCCGGTCGGTGCGTTCCCAGTAGCAGTTCTCCACGTCGGTGGTGACGTAGGTACCGGGCTGCACGTCCTTACCGATGGTGAGGACGCCGGACCCGAAGATCTTGCCCTCTGCCAAGAGCCGGTTGTCCTTCTCGGCGCTGGCCAGCAGCGTTGTGATGCGACCCTTTTGCGGGTGGTCGGGGCACAGAAGGAGTGCGCCACGGACTTCGGCGATCTGCTCGGGCGAGCCGGCGTCCTCGAGGTAGCCGAAGCTGTCGGTCGCGTTCTGGGCGCACATCGAGTAGAGGGTGCCGAGCGGGCTGATGTCGCCATCGTCGCTCTCGCCGTATGCGGTTGTGAGGGCCTTCTGCTCCTTCGGGCTGAGTTCGTCCCCGGAAACGGTGCCTTCGCAGAGGTGGTACTTGCCGGACCATGCCTGGTCGGGGGTGCTGAATTCGGTGTCGATGCCCGTGCACTCGATCGACGCCGTGATGGGCATGGGCGTGTACTCGACCTCTGGAGCCGTCGTGATCAGCGGTGGCGGAGTCTCCGTGATCACCGGCGGAGGCGCGGTGTGCCCTGACTTCCCCTCCGACGAAGCGTTTGAGCACGCGGTCAGCGCCAACGCGGCCACGGCCGCCGCGGTGACAGTCCGTCTTCTCAAGGTCCCCCCAGACTGTTCAGGGCCCCGAGGAAAGGGCCCAGGTTGGTAGGAGCACGGTAACCCCGGATGCGGGAGTGCGTGGTGACGTGGAGCCGCCGTGCGTCAGGTCCTGTAGCGAAGATATTTCCGTCGCCCCAGGAAGGCTGGGTGGGTATCAACCATGACCGGGAAAGGCCGGGATTCCGGCTACGTCGAGCTGTGAAGTCATCGCTGCATAGAAGGCTTTGAGCTGCGCATACTGAGGCCATGACGATGTCAGCCGACCCTCTTGCGCGTGCTCGCGCGGTGGCCGAGAAGCGCGTCTGCACTGACACGGTGAGGATTTACATTCCGGGCACCTTCGACCCCGACACGTGGGAGACGACACCAGACATCGTGCTGTGGGAAGGGGTAGGAGCTGTCCTCCCGGACCATGCGTCAGACGTGACGGTGACGGTGCAGGACGGACAGGGAACTCCTGTCTCGAAGATGGGGCGGTATCGGATGTTCACTCCGCTCTCGGCACCGGTGCCCACACTGGAGCACACCGTGGCGCTGATCGCGTCGGCAGATCCGGACGCGGTAGGCCGCAAGTGGAGGGTTCAAGCGGTTGAGCGGTCCAGCGCCCCGGTGCTTCGCCTTACCTGGCTGACGTACGACACGACTGCGAACGGTGGGAGTTGATGGTCGACCTGGAGCAGGTCCGGACGGACCTGGAGAACCTGATGACGGACACGGTGCGGGTGCGCCGGCCGACCGGCAAGACCGACCCCGAGGACGGGGCGCCGGTCTGGGCAACGATCTACGAGGGCGCGGGCGCGCTGCTGTCGACGCACGGCCAGATCGTGGTTCGGCAGCTCCTGGGAGCGGACTGGCTGGGGGAGGCGTCAGCCTGGTACCAGATGATGACGCCGCTCTCCGCGCCGATCGCCGACCCGGGGGACCAGGTCGGCGTGATCCAGGGAGCTGAGGGGTTCGCCGGTCGGACCTGGTTCGTGGAGGCCCGCACCCAGGCGTCCACGGTGGAAGTCGTGCGGGTGACGCGCCTGGACGAGCAGACCGGTGCACTGGCGGTGGGCGTGTGAGCGAGCAGAACGAAGGGCTGCACCACGTGCGGATCGTCGCGGACGTGGCGCGGCCGACCGTGGAGATCGACGGCCAGGACGTGTCCCGACTGCTGCACTCCTACCACGTGCAGCAGGAGGCCGGGCGGGAGCCGACCGTCGTGCTGGAGCTGGCTGCCCACCGCACCACGGAGCTGGAGGGCTTGGCGCGGGTCGTCGTCGGCGTTCCGCCGGACCCGGGGCCGGCGGCAGCGGAATTCCTCCAGGCGATCGACGCCGCCCAGCTCGAACAGGCGGCGCTCGCCCGGCACGACCTGCAGGACGGCAGACCGAACGAGTTGACGAGGGCGATGCTGCAACTACTGGGGGAGTGGGCCCGCGGGCAGTGGGCCGGATGGGAGCCGAGCTGAGATGGCCGGGATCCTGAATCCGCACCCGAACGCCCACCCGGACGCCGGGCTCTACACCAACGGCGCGCAGATCGCGGCGGCGCTGGACCGGCGCGCTGCCCTGGTACTTCCGCACTCCGTCGCCCTCGTGCGGCACTTCGCGATGCTGCTGGAGACCCGGGTCAAGGCCAATGCGTCAGGCAGACCCGGGCCGAACGCCCCGACGGGTGACTACCGGAGGTCGTGGTCGCACGCCGTGTACGCATCGGGCACGGATGTGATCGGCGTGGTGGGCACGAACAAGCCGCAGGCCAGGAGGCTGGAGTACGGATTCGTCGGCACTGACGCGCTGGGCCGCACGTACGCCCAGCGGCCCTACCCCCACGTCGGCCCCGCCGTCGAGGCGATCCGGCCGCTGTTCCTGGAGGGGATGCGCCAGGTCGCGGAGGGAGGCGGGCAGACGTGAACGGAGTGTCGGAAGAGCAGTTCACCGAAGCCCTCGAAGGCGCCGTCGGCGAGGTCCTGGCCACGCTCGGGCTCGGCATCCTGTCGCGGATGACGCTGAGCATCGAGGTGATCGACCGCGGCGGTGACCTGGGCTTGTTCACGGTGGCGGCACCGGCCGGCACACCGGTCTGGGACCGGATCGGGATGCTGCGGTACGCGCTGACGGAACTCGAAGCGAACTCGGTCGGCCACGCCGTCATCGCCCACCTCCGTAGCAAGGAGGACGAGTGAGCGTTCCCGGCAGGCAGGTGGCCCAAGCGGTCATCCAGACGATCGTGGCCGCGTCGGGTCGGTCCTGCGGGTACAGCACGGTTCCGACGAGCCAGTCCCAGCCGACCGGCGCCCAACTCCCTTACCACGTGCTGTACGAGCTGGGGCAGGCCGTGAGCGGTCCGCCGTTTGGTGATCAGGCGGCCGACGCACGGATGCTCTTCCAGGTAACCACCGTCGGCAACAGTCCCGAGGCAGCGTCGTCCGGGGCGGACCGGGTGCGGACGGCGTTCCTCGGCCGCAGGGCAGACGGCTCCGGCTGGCAGTACCCGATCAACGTTCCGGCCGGATATGCGGTGATGGGACGGGAGCTTGATCGCGAGGACGGGATGAGCGTCGCCGGTTCCACGTACTCTTATGTCCATCGGTTCGCCGTGCACGTCACCACCACCAGGTGACCACGCCGACCTGATACTCCTCACCGCGGAGGTACACGCGGACGCTCGCACGACGTGACGGGCCGAATCCCCTGATGGGGACGGCCTCTGCGTGCTCTGGGCCAGTCCCCGGAGAGCGAGTCACCCAGATGCCCGAGCTGACCACTCAGAAGCGGTTCATGCGCCGTGGCGTGAGCAAGTTCTTCTTCCTCGCCACCATCGCCAACCCGAAGATCGGCCCGTCCCGTGAGGAGATCATCGCTGGCACCGAGCTGTCCGACCGCATCAGCGACGTCGAAGGGTGGGCGCTGGAGAACACGCCGATCGACACCCCGGACATGGGCACCGACTACACCAGCTCCATTCCCGGCGAGGACAAGGCCGAGAACAGCGCGCTGACTTTCTACGAGGACAGGGAGGACTCCAGCGTCGAGACCCTCCTCAGCAAGGGCGTCGAGGGGTACGTGGTGATCTTCCGGAAGGGCGACATCCCTGCATCGCCGTCCATGGACACCTTCTCGGTTCGTGTTGGCGCCCGGTCGGCCAGCTACACGACGGCGGCCGAGCCCGCGAAGTTCCGGGTCTCCTTCAACATCACCTCCAAGCCGGCGCTCGACAGCGCCATCCCGGCCGCTGCTGTTTCGGGTGGTGGCGCGTGAGCGGCAAGCAGCCGGAGGGGACTGCTGTGGCTGCCGAGCCGCCGGCGCACGTGGTGGCCCGCGACGCGCACTGGGCGGCGAAGATGGAGCGCCTGCGGAGGCGGAAGCTCCTTGAGCGAACCGCGACGTTCGCCGACGACCCGGAGGCGAAGAAGGCGGTCGCGGAAGCGGCGCTCGGGCTGGCAAAGGCCCGCGCGGACGCCGACCGGAGAGCGGATGCCGAGGAGATCCCGGCCGAGCAGCGCGAGGCGTGGATCAGCGGCCAGCCGAACGTCCTGGCTGCCGACTCGAAGCTCGTCGAGGCGAACGCGGCGCTGGAGGACGCCACGATCACGCTGACCTTTCGCGCCCTTCCCCGGCCGGTGTGGGAGGACCTTCTGCAGGAGCATCCGCCGACGGAACAGGGCGCCGACCAGGGGCACGAGTACAACGTGGACACCTTCCCGGCCGCGTTGATCTCCGCCTCCTCGACGGACGGCATGACCGCAGGGGAGGCGCAGGAACTCCTGGACACGTGGTCGGACCCCGACGCCAAGGCACTGTTCACGGCGGCGCTCCTCGTTAACCAGACCCCCCGGGCTGACCTGGGAAAAGGCTGATCGAGGACTCCCAGTTCCGCGCCGAGATGCAGCTGTGCGCCTCGTACGGCATCCCGCACAGCCAGTACCTCGGCGCGGACACCGGCGGCCGGTGGACCGCTCTGGACCGGGCCAAGGCCCTGGCCTGGCAGGCGTATCAGCGGGCGACGTGCGATGGCTGCGGAACCCGTATGGCGGAGTGGGACCCCGAACTCGGCGGTGACCGCTTCGCGTACGTACCCGAGCCGGTGCGCTGTGTGGGGTGCGAGCTGATCGAGATGGAACGGGAGCAGGTCCCCTCGGGGGCCGAGGGGCGCGGGGTGAAGATCGGGCTGAGGCCCAGAGAGGGAGCCTGACGTGGCCTCCGGCTACAACCTGTACGTCAACCTGCTCGCGTCCACCGGGGGCCTCGCCTCCGGCCTGCGACAGGGCGCGGGACAGCTGCGCGCCTTCGACGGGCAACTCGGCGCGACGGCCGGCCGCCTGAACCAGGTGAGGGTCGCTTCCCAGGCGCTCGCACGCGCGCAGGCGGAGGCGTCGGCGCAGATGGTGACGGCGCAGGGCCGGGCCAGTGCGGCGGCTCGGCGCGCTGCCCAGCTCCAGCAGCGCGCGGGGCGGGCCCAGACGGTTGCCGCGCAGACGGCCGCGAGAGCGGAGACGGCGCGGGCCGCGGCGGTGCAGGCCGGTGAGCGGGCCGCACGGGCGCAGGCCGTCGCGCAGACGATGGCCGGCCGGGCGGCGACGGCCAGCGGGAGGGACGCGGAACGTGCGGCCCGGACCGCGGCAGCGGCACAGCAGTCCGCTTCCCGGGCCGCGGAAGTTCACGCGCAGGCGGTGCAGCGGGTGCAGACGGCACAGTCCCTTGCAGCACGGGCGGCCGGCTTGTCCGCGCAGTCATCGGAGCGCGCTCGGCAGGCGGCACACCAGCAGGACGAAGCGGCGGCGCAGGCTGCCCGCGCCCGGCAGGCTGCCGCGGCCCGCACCATGCAGGCCGAAGCTGACCTAGCGCAGGCCCGCGAGCACGCGGCGGCCCGGTCGGCGCAGCACGCTCTCGTCCTCGGTGCCGCTCTCGGCGTCGGCGTGGCGCAGGCGATCGCCCTGGAACGGGAGATGGCCAACGTCATGACGATCAGCCAGCAGATCAACGGCGACACGATCGAGCAGTTCACCGACCAGATCGTGGAGCTGTCCACGAAGCTTCCGCAGACCGCGCAGCAGCTCGCGGAGGGGCTGTATCAGGTCGTCAGTACAGGCTTCGATGGCCAAGAGGCGTTGGAGATCCTGGAGGTCGCAGCCGAGGGCGCTGCCGCCGGCCTGACCACGTCGGAGACAGCCGCCCGCGCGCTGCTCGGTGTCCTCAAGGCGTACGGGATGCCCGCCAGCCAGGCGACGGACGTCATGGACACCATGTTCCAGACGGTCAACCTTGGCGTCGTCTCCTTCGAGGAACTTGCGCAGCAGCTCGGCGACGTGGTGCCGATGGCGGCAGCGGCCGGTGTTGAGTTCGATGACCTATCGGCTGCGTTCGCAGCGGTCACGCTGTCCGGTATCCCCGCGGCCGAGACCGCAACCTCGCTGAACATGCTGCTCACCCGGATGATGGCGCCGACCTCCGAACTGCGGAACGTCGTCCGCGACCTCGGCTACGAGTCGGCGTCGGCGGCCCTGCGGCAGGACGGCCTGTACGTGGTGGTCAACAAGCTGAACACGGCGGCGGGCGGCACCGCCGAGAGCCTGCAGCACATGTGGAAGGACATCCGCGCCACTCGCGCGGCCCTTGCCCTCGCCGCGGCCGACGGGCAGAACTACCGCGACACTTACGCCGGCATCGCGGTCGAGGTGGCGAGGGCGGGCGCCACCCAGCGCGCGTACGCGATCCAGACAGACACGGTGGCCGGACAGTGGCAGCTGGCCGCCAACCAGGCGCGGGCGCTCGGAATCGACCTGGGGCGCGCCCTGATTCCGGCGCTGAAAGCGGTCGGGACGGTCCTGCACACGGTGGTCGGCGCCGTTCAGGACATGCCCGGCCCGATGAAGTCCACCCTCGCGGTGATCGCCGCCACGGCGGTCGGCGTGCTGCTGCTGCGCTCCGCCTACCAGAAGGTGACCGCCCAGATTGCGGCCTTCCGTATCGCGCAGGCGGCGGCGGCGACCTCCGGTACGGGGATGCCGACCCTCCTCGCTGGCACCAGTCTCGCCGTGTCGGGGCTGTTCGCGGTGCTCACCCTCGGCATCGCCGGATACGCGGCCTACACGGCGTCGAAGCAGAAGGCGAAGGATGCCACCGAGGAACTGACCAAGGCGCTGCAGGCCGAGCGCGAGCAGGGTGGCTCCGGGCTTGGACTCCGTGAGCTGGTTGACCAGCTCACGGCTGACGGGGCGCTGGAGGACCTGAAGAAGGTCGGGATCGGCGCGACCGAAGCGATCGACGCCATCACCGCGGGCGGCGGGAAGTTGGCCGCGCTCAAGTCCCGCCTCGATCAGGACGCCCTGGCCTACACCCGGGCAGTGCAGCGCCGAGAGAAGTCCGGCAACGTCAACGACCTGTTGCAGTGGTCCAAGGCGAAGAAGCTCCTCGACGAGCGGCACAAGGTATGGACCGACGCGGTCAGGAAGGAAGCGGACCTCGCCAACCAGCAGGCGATCGTTGCCGCCCGCATCAAGCAGCAGGCCGCGAACACCGGTGGTCTCTTCGACCTGATGTCGCTGGCGAATGTCGATAAGAACGGTGCCGCGCAGATCACCGACGAGATGCGTGCACTCGCCCAAGTCGTGGGGTCGGCAGTCGAGCCGGCCGAAGCGTTTCGCTCGGCACAGCAGAAGGTCGCGGAATCGCTGCGGAAGGCGGGGAAAGAGGCTGACACCGCCAAGGTCAAGCTGCAGGACTACATGAACGAGCTGCGCAGACAGCAAACTGCGCAGCGCGAATTCCAGGGAAACCTAAGCGAGTTGGCGGTCCAGGGCTATGTCGACCTCGCGGACCACTTCGCCGAGCTCGGCATCGACGCCGCTCCGATGCTGGATGAACTCGCGGAGCAGTTGAAGAAGGGCAACACGAAGGTTGCCGACGAGCTCCGCGGGATCGTCCTGGAGGACATGGAGCGGTCCAACGAGGGATACCGCATCGGCCTGGAGAACACCGCCCGCATCGCCGAAGAGTACGGGCAGAAGACTGCACGCGCATGGGCGAAGGCGTCCGAGCGTAACGATCCGGTGGCCTTCAAGAAGGTCCTCGGCGACATGGCTCTGATAGACCTCGACAAGGCCGTCGACAAGACGGTCAAGGGGGCGGGCGACAGGTTCCGGAAGGGCCTCGGGATCCTCGCCTCCATCGCGAGGGAGAAGGGCATCGACGCGGCTGGCGCGTTCGAGGACGCGCTGCTGTCCGGAGACGTTGAGCGGGCGATGACCAGCCTGCAGCAGGTATGGGGAGCAGACCTCCCAGTGCCCGAGGCTGAGCTCCAGCAGATCGTGGCCGCGTTCGCCGGCGCGGGCACCGCTGCCCGGGAGGAGTGGTCCGGCGCCCTCTCCCTGATCGCCCAGGTGTCCCAGCAGAAGGGCTCGGCAGCCGCCGCCGCGCTCACGTCCGCACTGCTGTCCGGGGACATGGCGGCGGTCAAGGCGCAGCTCGACGCGATCGGCGTGTCCGTGCAGAACATCCCCGGCAGCAAGTCCGTCACGGTCAGTGTCACCGCGCAGAAGCCGCCCCCGATCATCGTGCCGATCATCCTCCAGCGGCAGTCGTCGCCGTGGGACAGGGACGCGAACGGGGTGCCCGACAAGATCCAGGCACCCCAGGCCCGTGGCAGCGTCCTCGACTTCTACGCCCAAGGCGGCGTCCGCGAGCAGCACGTCGCGCAGATCGCACCGGCCGGTTCCTGGAGGGTGTGGGGTGAGGACGAGACGGGGGGCGAGGCTTACGTACCCCTCCACCGCTCTAAGCGGCCGAGGTCCCGAGCGATCGTGCAGGAGACCGTACGGCGCCTCGGCGGCGACCCCTCCTCCATCCAGTGGTTCGCCAATGGCGGTCTGAGCGGTTTCGACTACGAGGTGCCCCAGTCCCCGCAGCTCTTCGACCTGTCCGGGATCGCGGGGGACTCGAAGAACAAGAAGGGCAAGTTCGACCTCAATCTCTTCGCGAAGAACCTCGACCGCGCCGTGTCGGTGGCCCGCCGCTGGCGTGCCGACCTGCAGACGGTGGCCCGCCGAGCCGGCCAGGACGTCGCCGACGCCCTCGAAGCGATGGGCGAGGACGGCATCGAGCTGACCCGCAAGATGGCCACCGGCAGCTCGAAGTACCTCAAGGACATGGCCGCGGACCTGCGGGCACTGGCGGACGCGTCCAAGGCCACCCTGGGCGACTTCACCGGACAGTTGAAGGCGGCGGTCGCGGACCAGAAGACGTTCGAGAAGAACCTCGCGACGCTGGCGGCCAGCGGATACGGCGACCTGGCGAAGCTCCTCGCCGAACAGGGCGACGCCGACGCCGAACTCCTGGCCGGGCAGGCGGTGAAGGACAAGAAGAAGGCGAAGGCCGCGAACGACGCGGCGAAGTCCGCCGGCGGCCTGGTCCGCGACGAGGATCTGCCGGACCTCGTGGCGATCATCGCCGCGGTGAAGTCCTCGAAGGTCGGCCTGCACGAGGTCGCGGCGACCACCGGCCTGGACGAGGACGTCATCATCGAGCTGGCGAATCTGGCCTACAGCCGGATCAAGACGGCCCTCGGGTCCAAGGGCGCGAAATTCTTCTCCGACCTGTCCCGCGCGAACAAGGGCCTGTCCTACCTCCAGGGCGGCATCCTCACCCCCGGCCTCTACGCCACCAGTAACGGGATCGTGCGGTTCGCGGAGCCGCAGACGGAGGGCGAGGCATTCATCCCTCTGGGCACCGGCCAGCGCAGCTCGGCGACGGCCGTCCTCCAGGACGTGGCACAGCGGTTCGGCTACCGGCTCACCTCCGCCACCGTCGAGCCTCCCCGGCTCGTCGCCGCCCACCCTGAGGGACAGGTGAAGGTCGTCGTCGTGCGTGAGCAGCCGGCGGCGCTGATCGGATCCATGCCGGTGACCGTGTCCGGCCGCCTCGACACGAACGTGGCGGCGGAGGTCGGCTCGGAGATCATGCGCCGGCTGCGCAACGCACAGCGAGGAGGCCGGATCTAGTGGCCGAGCTCAACAAGGACTTCCAGATCGAAGTCGGGGGCCTCCTCATGGGACCGGGCACCCCGTACGTCATCGCCGACGTACCCGGCTTCGGCACACCCGACCTGCGAAGCCAGGACGTCGACAGCCCCGCGGGGGACGGCGTCTTCCCCGGCGTCGACTACTACGGCGTCCGGGCGGTCCGCATCGAGGCCGCGATCCGTACGCCGGGCGACCCGGCGGCGGCAACCGACGCCCTCGCTGCCCTCCACAGGATGGCCGCCACGGCGGCCGTCCGGAAGAAGGCAGGCGCGCTCACCTCCCTGAGGGTGAAGTGGCCAGGCCGCCCGACCCGCCGGTTCTACGGGCGCATCCGGCGGGCCGAGGCGATCACGACGGCGCAGCTCATCCACGGGTGGGTGCCCCTCGACGTGGCCTTCGACGCCCTCGACTCGACCGTCCACGACGACGTGGAGCAGTCCCTCGTCCTGCCGCTCGACATCTCCCAGGACGCCCCCGGCTTCAGGGCCCCCGTCACCGCGCCGATCACCACCGGCGTGTCCAGCCCCGCGACCAGGCCCGGCTGGATGACCAACCGCGGGGACCTGCCCGCGTTCCCGAAGCTGAGGATCACCGGCCCCGTCGCCAACCCCAGGGTGTGGATCGCCGAGACGGGAAAGGCGCTCCAGCTCGCCCTGACGCTCGGCCCCGGCGAGTACGTCGAGATCGACACCCGCCTCGGAGCGCGGTGGGTCGTCAAGAACGGGTCCGGCAGCGCGCAGACCGCGCTCAGCACCTTCAGCCGCCTCGACCAGTTCCAGATCCCGCCTGGGCGGTCCGAACTGCGCTGGACGGCGACCGACTACACCAACACGACCCGCCTCGCCATCACGTGGCGCGACGCGTACACCGCCCTGTGAGGAGTTCCTGATGGCACTGATCCAGCCTCCGATGATGGTCCACGGCGGAGTTCACCCCGCTCGGGCCATGCGCATGATGATCCGCGACCTCGCTCGCGGAAGCTCCGGAGTGACCGAAGGCAACGACCTGCGCGTCAGCCCGCTGTCCACCCCCGGCGCCGGCGTCCGGGTCGGCGACGGCTCGGCCGTCGTACGAGGAGCAAGCTGGGCCCAGGGCAGCTACACCCAGTACAACGTGGGCGACGCGATCGTCCCCATCGCCCCGACGGGCGCCGCGGCGCGCTCCGACCTCGTGACGCTCCGAGTCGAGGACCCCGAGTACGAAGGCACCCGGGACCCGCTGACCCAGGACATCGGCTACTTCCACGTTGTCAGCGGCGTGTCCGCGAACACGACTACGTCGCCCGACGGGATGACGGCTATCCCCCTCGCCCGCATCGACATCCCCGCGAACACGGCTACCGTCACCGGCTGGATGATCAAGGACTTGCGGAGCATCGCGAATCCCCGCAAGGATCGCAGGCTCTACACAGCCTCCCCGCCGGTAGACCAGAACTGGGCCGGCAACGCCTCCGGCACCTATGTGGCGTGGCCGCCCGCAGCGAGGTGGACCATCGCCGTCCCACCATGGGCGACGACGGTGCGCGTTGTGCTGACCATTGCCGGTGTCCAGGTACTCAAGGGCGGTATCTGGTCGTACTTCTCGTGGACGCTCGGGACGGTCCGGGGGCAGGGCGTCACCGCCGACACAGGCAAGTCCGACGGGTCCGAGCGCATCAACCTCATCTCTGCCGACACGCAGGCCGTCCCCGCCGCCCTGCGGGGCACCAATCAGCCGCTCTTCGCGCTCATGGCACTCAACTCGAATGAAGCCGGCGTCCTGCAGGCTGACGTCGCTACGACGGCCGTGTGCGACATCGAGTTCAGCGAGGGCGTTGTCTGATGCCGTCGTACCGCTACCTCACGCAAAACATCCTGACCGGCGAGTTCCTCGCCTCCGACCTGCCCTTGAGCCAGGTCGAGTTCGGACCTGCCCTGTCCGGGACCGGGTCCCTCACCGCCGTGGTCGAACCCCGCCTCGCCTACCTTGACCGGTCACAGTTCGACCCCGGCGCCTGCCTCATCTACGCCGAGCGCGACGGCCGGCTCCTGTGGGGCGGCATCGTGTGGAGGAGCATCCCCGAGGGCCAACAGATGCGCATCGAGGCCGCCGGGGTCGGCTCCTACCTGTACCGGCGCCACGACCTGCACGGCAACCTCGACGGGCGCGGGCCCTACGTCTACGCGGACCCCTGCAAGGTCATCCGAGACGCGTGGGCCTACTGCCAAGGGCAGCCGGACGGCAACCTGCGCGTGGCCGTCGACGCCACCACGTCGAAGGTGACGGTGGGTACCCCCGCCGAGCCGTACCACGTCGACTGGTGGGACGCCCCCACCCTCGGCAGCGTTCTCGAGGACATGACCGCCGTCGAGGGCGGACCCGAATGGACCGAGGATGTTTCCTGGAGCGGCGACGGCAAGCCCGCCCTGCGCGTCGTCCTGGGGTGGCCCCGTCTGGGCCGGAGGCGTACGGACATCTCCTTCACGACGGGCGTGAACATCGTCCGCGCCGTGCCGGTCGAGTACGACGCCGACCAGGCTGCGCAGGTTGTCGTCGCCCTCGGTGCCGGCGAGGGGCGCAGCCGTCGCCGCGCCACCGACGCTGCGCGCGACGGCCGGCTTCGCCTGGAGCACCTGCTGGAGGTACCGAACGAGCAGGGGAACGACCGGCTCGCGGCCCGGGCTCGTACTGAGCGGGTCTCTCGGCAGATCACCGGCGAGGTCACCGAGGTCATCGTCTGCGACCACCCGGCCGCGCCGATTGGGTCCTGGCAGATCGGCGACGACGTGCCCGTACGGGTCTACGACGAGTGGACCAGCTTCGACGCCTGGTGCCGGATCGTCGGCTGGCAACTAAGGCCGGGCGCCGGTGAAGAGCCCGAGCAGGCCGTCCTGCAGCTCCAGCGCGCCGACCGCTTCACCTACATGGGAGGCAGCTCGTGAGCAGGGACATAGCCCGGCTGGTCGCACGGGTCGCCGACCTGGAAAGGCGGCTGGGCCGCAGCACCCGCACGTCCTCCTTGGCGTACTCCTCGATCGAGAACGGCGCGGTGGAGGTGTACGACGAGGGCGGCTCGCTGCGCGCGGTCGTCGGTACGCAGCCGGACGGCACCGCGGGCATCAACGTGGTCAACGGCCCGCCGCCGCCCGAGCCCGCCGCGCCCGCCGTGACGTCGGTGCTCGGCGGCATCGCGGCGGTCTGGGACGGTGCCTTCGCCGAAGAGGGCGTCACGCCCCTGGACTTCGCGCGCGTCGAAGTCCACACCGGGATCACGCCCGAGTTCACGCCCGGACCACACACCCTCGCCGCCACGTTGGAATCACCACAGGGCGGTCTCGTCACTGTGCCAACGGGGCAGCCGGTCCACGTCCGCCTCGTGGCCCGCAACACCTCGGGGGCCGCGTCGCTGCCGTCGGCATCCGCCGGCCCGATCGGTCCGCAGCTGGTGGTGGCCGACGACGTGATTGACGGCATCATCTCGGAGATCAAGCTCGCTGAACATGCCGTCACCGAGACGAAGATCGCCCTCGCGGCGGTCAGCGCCCAGGCCCTCGCGGACAACGCGGTCACGGCCGCGAAGGTGCTCGCTGGAGCGATCACCACGGAGAAGCTGGCGGCGCTGAGCATCACCGCTGAGAAGATCGCGGCCCTGGCCATCACCAGCGACAAGGTCGCGGCCCGCGCGATCACGGCGGACAAGATCGCAGTCAACGCGGTCACCGCCGACAAGCTCGCAGCCGGCTCCGTCACCGCCACCCACATCAAGGCCGGCACCGTCACCGCCGACCACCTCGCCATCGGCGTGACCGGAAATCTGATCCCGGACCCGTCTTTCGAGACCGGGTACATCGCCAGCCAGCTCGCCGGCGTACCCGGCGCCGAGGTCGTCGCGGGCGGCAACTTCTCGGGCAAAGCGTTGAGGTTCACCCTCGTCTCGACCGACACACGCACTCTGCTCTACGACCGCTTCCCGGTCATCGCCGGCGAACGCTATTGGGCCGCGTTCGATTTCAAGGGCGGCATCGACTTCGTCGGCGAAGGCGGCCTGCTCATGGCCCTCCAATGGTTCGACACCAACGGCACTCACCTCAGCTACAGCGCCATCTCAAATGCAGGCCCCCCAGCGGACGGAGTTTGGCGCCGGGAGACGTACATCCATGCAGCTCCCGTGGGCGCCGCCTACTGCGCGCCTCGCCTGCAAAGTCCCACCGGCTCCGGGACGGTCTACTTCGACAACATCGAGCTGCGCCCCGTGATGTCGTCGGCCACGGGAGGCACACGTGCAGAGATCGCCCCCGATGGGCTGCGTCTGTACGACGCCCAGGGCGAGGAGTCTGTTTCGCTGGTGACCGGCCGTCCCAACTACGTGACGCTCTCCACGGACGGCCAGCCGGTGGCCTCGATCGACCAGAAGGGCAACGGAGGGTTCGCCAACGTCTCTGTTGCTGGCGAGTTGTCCGTCGGCGGTGACTCCCTGGAGAAGATCCTTGCGCGCCTCCCCCGAGGCCTGGTCGCCGTCGACTACATGGCTACCGCCGTGACCGCCGGGTCGAGCGAGTACGGCTACGTCGAGCTGGCCTTCGACGCGGACACGAGCCGGATGTACCGGGTCACTTTCGACTGCTACGCGGACCCTAACGTGGCCGGTGGGGAGATCGCGGTCGTCCTGCGCGACGGCGGCGCCTCCACCCCGACGATCAGCTCCCCCCAGATCCAGTCCATCACCCAGCCCCTGTCCGGTGCCGGATGGAAACGGGTCCACCTGGAGACCATCAAGTCCGGGGTCGCGTTCGGTGGCGGAATCCGTCGCCTCCTCGTGAGCTTCTGGGCACAGGGCGGTCCGGCCGGGCAGACTGTCCGGCTTCTCGGCGCCGCCCCGTACCCGGGGATCTTCGCCGTCGAGGACATCGGTCCTTACGTCCCGGAGACCGGCGTCTACAACACGGGCGGTGGCGTCAACACGCCGGCGAAGAAGAGCTACACGAAGATCTACAACGCGTCCTGGTCTGGCTCGTACGCCAACCGTTCGCAGTACAACGCGTACTACAACAACCAGTGCGTGCAGGGGTATTACAGCTCCACCAACGGAATGCAATCCGCCTTGATTGGCTTTCCCCCGAGCCTGGCTACCGACCTGTCTGGCGCCTCCATTCAGCGCGCCGAGGTCTTCTTGTACTACGAGCACTGGTACTCGAACTCCGGCGGGACGGCGGTCCTCAAGGCGCACAAGCACGCGTCGCGCCCGACGTCGTTCTCCTGTGACTCCGAATCGCAGTCGGTCTCCTGGTCCCGCAACCAGGGTAAATGGGTTGATATTACTGAAATTTTCGATTCGAACCTTTGGCGCGGGATCGCGCTCGATCCGAACAGCTCCTCGCCTGCCTTCTATGGGAGGGCCCGAGGCGTCGGCGAAGCGTACGCCCCTCAGCTCAAGGTTACCTACGTCAAGTAACCCGAAGGGAAACGAACATGCCCATATCGTCTCTGCTGGACGAGCACGCGAGGCTCATGTCCAACCCGGACTTCTGTGTCCGCGTCCGGGCTGCCTTCGTGCGGATCGCCCGTGAGGTGCTGGCCGAACACCCTGACACCGACGGGTACCCCCTGCGCTCGGCCCTCGCTCGCGGCGCCCTCACCCCATCAGACCTGCTCGGACCGGGCTATGCCCCGCTCATCGCCACCGACCCCGTCGTCTCCGCTGCCGCGGCGGCCGGCTACGTCGAAGACCAGCCCAGCAGCGCCCAGGCTGCGATCACCGATGAGCAACTCCTCGACGCAGTCCGACGCGCCTGGAACCTCATCGCGGGAGTTGTGGAGTGGCAGGAAGACGCGATGACCGTAGACTGACCACCGGCGTGGGGCCGGCTGGAAGAGGAGCGGGAGTTGACCGCGCCCAATCAGGACCCCACCCCGTGGGAGCTGTTGCGCACCATGCAACAGATGCGTGACGACCTGCGCGCCGATTTCGCGTCGTTCGCCGCCCGGCTGGCCGAGATGGTCACGCAGAACGAGTACGCCGCAGATCAGCGGACGACCAACGTGCGACTTCAGGCGATCGAGGACGACCTGGCTGAGGTGAAGCGGGCCCAGGAGCGGGAGACGACAGAGTCCCGCACCAACCGCCGCCTGGCGATCTCCGCGATTGTCGCGCCGATCATCGTTGGACTCGTCACTTCCTGGCTGCTCGCGAAATTTGCGGGATAGCCCGTACACGCACCACCCATAGCCAGGCGCGGGGGAGAAGCAGGACGCGCTCATGGCAGTACCGCTCAACGCCGACCGTGCACTGGCCACCTTCAAGGCCGCCGGGCTGGCGATCAAGGAGGTTCGCAGCTGGCGGACCCACAACCGCAACCACATCGGTCCGTGGGGGCCAGTGCACGGGGTGGTCATCCACCACACCGGCAAGTACAGCACCGAAGCGGGGATGGTGAGCCTGTGCTACGCCGGACACTCCACCCTGCCGGGCCCGCTGTGCCACTCGGTGATCGACAAGGCAGGCACCGTCCACCTCGTCGGCTGGGGCCGTACGAATCACGCCGGCCGCGGTGACCGAGATGTGCTCCAAGCCGTGATCGGCGAGAAGCCACTGCCTACGGACGACGAGGCCAACGCCGACGGCAACACCCACTTCTATGGCGCCGAGCTGATCAACCACGGTGACGGCCACGACCCGTGGCCCGAGGCGCAGATCGACGCCGCCGCGCGGTGGGCCGCAGCCCTGTGCGCCGCGCACGGGTGGAGCGAGAAGTCGGTGATCGGACACCTCGAATGGCAGCCGGGGAAGCCCGACCCTCGCGGTTTCTCGATGGACGACTTCCGGGCCCGGGTCGCCCGCATCCTTGAGCCCGAGGACAAGGAGCCCGCCCCCTCCCGTCCCGCGCCCGGCCCGAAGGCGCCCCCGTACACGCCGCCGCCGTTCCCCATCGGACTGGCCCCGGGCAGGACCCGGCCCTCAGCGAAGCCGCTACAGAAGGCACTGCGGGCGGCCGGGTTCCTCACCATCTCGGACAGGGACCTGGCGGATGCGTACGGCCCACGCACGCAGGCCGCTGTCGCAAGGTTCCACAACGCGCACCCCCAGTTTCGGTCCAGGGGTGTGACGCGGGATCCGGCGATTGGCCCGAAGGGCTGGGCGTACCTGTTCACCCTGGCGTACGGGAAGAGGTGACCTGGTGGCGTTGACGCCGGAGGAGATCGAGAGGCGGTTCGGGTACCACCCGGCCGGCACTTCGAAGCGGGCCGCAGCGCACGAAGAGGTCAGGGGCGCGTGCCGTGACCTCGCTCTGCTCTTTGACAGGCAGCTGCCCGAGGGCCGCGAGAAGGGGCTCGCGCTGACGCTGTGCGAGCAAGCGATGTTCTGGGCGAACGCAGCTATCGCCCGCAAGCCCAAAGAGGAGAGCTGATGCTGTACGCCTACCTGCTGTCCGTGGCGCGGACGGTCGCACCGGTCGTTGCCGGATGGCTGATCACCCAGGCCCTGCGCCTGGGCGTCGAGATCGAGTCGAGCGTGGTCGAGTCGTTGGTGACCTCCGGGTTCGCCGTCGGCTACTACGCGTTGTTCCGGTTCGCGGAGCTGAGGCTGTCGCGGCGCTTCGGCTGGCTGCTGGGCTGGGCCCGCCCGCCCGAGTATCCGGCAGCGTAGTCCCAGAGAGGGAAGAGGCCCCCACCTTGCGGTGAGGGCCTCGACCTCTTGGAGGCCGCCAGAGTAGCACCAGCACAGCGTAGAAGATCACCTCGCGCCTGTTTAGTATCTATAGGCATAGGGCGTGTTGGTGGAGTGAGCGGGGTGTCGTGTTGGTGGAGAAGCCGTTGCTGGTTGGGTCGCAGGAGTTCGCGGCCCTGTATGGAGTGCGGGGGCCGCAGGTGTCTCAGTGGATCGGACGCGGGACGCTTACCTACGAGCAGGCCCGGATCGTGTCGGGGTCGCCGTACTGGCCGCTCGCGTTCGCGCGGGGCTTTGGGGAGGCGACGCCCCGCCGGCGGGAGGTGCGCGAAGAGGAGCTGGAGCGCCTGGTGGCGGAGCAGATGCCGGCCCGCTGGGTGGACGACGTGGCCCAGCTCCCGCCGATTGTTGGTCAGCAGGAGGGCGCGGCGCTGTTCGGCCTGACTCACGCGGAGGTCCTGACGCAGCAGGCTCGGCCAGGCAAGCCGGCCGAGCCGGACTGGGTGTTGTCGGGGTCGCCGCTGTGGCTCCTGGACACGCTGCTGCGGGCGGCGCCCGCGCTGCAGGTGCAGGCGCGGACGCTCGCGTGGGAGGTGGACCCGGGCGTCGAAGCGGCGCTGCGGGACGGTTCGTACGACGGTCCGGGGTCGGTGATCAAGAAGCGTGGCCCGGCCGCGACGAAGGGGCGGGCGGGGTGAAGTCCCTTCCCGATCCAGCAAATTGCATATAAAATCTAATTACCTCGCCCTTCCGGATGTCGGGTGCGCGGGGAGTCTCGGGATCGCCTCGTAGCCCTTGGGTTGCGGGGCGGTCGGCATTCCCGGGGAGGGAAGGGCGTTGATCAACTCGCCATCATCCGTAAAGATAGGCTGCAACACTCCAATGTGACGCGACTTGACGGGGGAGCTGTGCGGGCTTATCAGCAGGAACTTCCCGGGCTGGAGATCAAGGAGATCCGTCTTCCGGAGCCGGTGGCCGGCGCCACGATCCAGGAGCGGTTCGAGGCGTTCCACGAGCTGAACCCCTGGGTTCTGGACGAACTGGAAACCATGACCGCTCGCTGTGTGAGCCAGCACTGGCCCCGCGTCGGCATCGCGATGCTCTTCGAGCTCCTGCGCTGGCGCTACGGCGAAGCCACCCGAGGCGACGAGTTCCGCCTGAACAACAACTTCCGCTCGCGGTACGTCCGCCTCCTCCTGGAGCGACATCCCGAGTGGACTCACCTGTTCAGCACGCGCGCTTTGCGCACGGACTGAACCGACCTTGGGAGCACACGCAGTCATGCCACCAAAGCTCAAGACGAGGAAGCCGACAGGGATCGTGCCCTGGCCGCTCATCCTCATCGAGGGGGAAGAGGGGAGCGGCAAGTCCTACAGCGCCGCCGAGTTCTCCGCCTCCGACCTCATCGGCCAGACCTACTGGGTCGACCTCGCCGAAGGGTCCGCCGACGAGTACGCCGCGATCGACGGGGCCCGCTACGAGATCATCGACCACGACGGCACGTTCCGCGACATCCTGGAGCAGATCGAAGCCGTCCACGCCGAGGCCCGCCGCGCGGCCCTCGCCAAGGAGCCGCCCGTCGTCCTGGTCATCGACTCCGCCTCCGCCCTGTGGCGGATGCTGACGAACTGGACCCAGGAGCGCGCCCGCCGCACCCGGAAGAACCGGGCCGTCCTCGAAGAGGACCCGGACGCCGCGGTGGACATCACGATGAACCTGTGGAACGACGCCGTGGACCGCTGGCAGCGCGTCATCCACTTGCTGCAGACGTTCTCCGGGATCGTCGTGTGCCTCGCGCGGGGCAAGCAAGTCTCCGTCGTCGACGACAACGGCAACCCGATCGGCAACCTCAAGGAGTGGAAGGTCCAGGGCCACAAGGACCTGCCGTTCGACTCCTCGGTGTGGGTCCGTCTCAAGCGCGATGAGGACCCGCAGGTCATCAAGGCCCGCTCGCTGCGGCTGCGCGTCGAGAAGCGCCGCCCGATGCGGCTGTCGGACTTCACCATCGAGCACCTCGTCTTCGGCCTCATGGGCTGCTCGGTCAGTTCCCAGCCCCGGCAGATGCCTGCCCTGGCCGGCGACCGGGTGAGCACCTGGTTGGACGACCACGACTTCGAGGAAACCGAGGACATCGCCGAGCTGGGCGCCCTGTGGCGGAAGTCCGCCGACCCCGAAGAGGGACTGGAGCGCCGGGAGGTCCTGTCGATCCGAGCGGAGATCGAGGCGAAGGTCGAGCGGCTCAAGAACCCGCCCACGGAGATGGGGGAGCACCGTACGGCCACCGACGGCGACAAGCTGCGCGAGGCCGCTGCCCGCGAGGCCGAGGCCGGCGATGCCCCGGACCAGTCCGAGCCGCAGGAGCCGGAACCGGCCGCCGCCCCGCGTCGGCGTACCCGCACCAGCCGCACGACCACGGCGACACGCCGCTGATGACCGGCCGCGGGGCGGGACGACCCACACGAGGCCCCGCCCCGCGGCCTCCCCACCTCTTGGAGACCTGAATCATGTCCGCTCTTCCCCTCGAACCGCCGTCGATCTGGACGGCCGCCCACGAGGTCAGCGACCGAAGCGACCGGTCGCAGCAGAGAGAACTTGGCGCCTCCGACACCGTGTGTCAGCGGCGCGCGGCGTACATCCTCGCCGGAGCCGAGCCCACCGATCACCACGAGAAGCGTGCCGCCCTGCTCGGCATCTACCTCCACGAAGGACTGCTGGAGTCCGCCCGCACCGAGTACGGCTGGCTGGTCGAGCGCAGCGTCCGCGACGAGACGATCCTCGGCCACGTCGACACCGTCCAGCTCGATGAGGCCACGGCCGCGCGCCTGCCCCGCCGGATGCGCCCCAAGGTCCCGGCGCCCGGCGAAGGGGTGATCGTGGAGGACATCAAGACGAAGTCCACGTACCTCTGGGACAAAGTCATGCGGTATGGCCCGACGGAGGCCGAGTTGCGTCAGGCGTACCTGTACGCCGGGGTGCTCGCCAGCGTCGGGTTTGAGGACGTCCCGGGGCAGCGGTACCTGGCCCGCCTCGGCCCGCTGAACGTCGTCGCCATCCGCTTCCGCTTCATCAACCGCGACAACGGCGACGAGCACATACACGAGATCGCCTTCGACCCGGTGAGCGCGACGTTCGCCCGCTGGTGGGTGGAGAACGTCCGCGACCTGCCCAGCCCGGAGGACGCGCGCCGCGACTTCGACGGTCCCGGCCTGGACGCGATCTGCGACAACTGCGCGTTCATGACCGCGTGCTGGGGAGTCCCGGCCCCTGGCCGGACGGTGCAGTCCGCCATCGTCCGCACGGACGCCGATCGGGAGCAGGCCCTGGCGGAGTACGTGAAGGGCCACGAGCTGGAGTCGGCGGGGAAGAAGGCGAAGAAGTTCGCCCGCGCCAAGCTCGACGGCGCCCCGGAGGGGATCTACGGCAGCAACGAGCTGCTGTGGTCCGGCGGCAATCCGACGACCGAACCCGACGTCGAGGCGTTGGTCGACCTCTACGAGACGGAGGGCCTGGAGGTGCCGATGGTGCCCGACGAGAAGCGGATGATCTCTGTGCTCAAGGACGCCGGCCTCCCGATCCCCGAGCGCAAGACCGGCCGGACCACGGCCGTGAGCATCAACGTGAAACCCGTCCGGAGCTGATCGTCCGCCTGCGTCGCCCGCCCGCGCGCCGGGCGGGCGGCGCCCGCATCTGGAGGGGGAGTCCTCTTTGTCCATCCACCTCATGATCGTGGCGGCGTACCTGCCGCCCGACGTGGTCAACCAAGGCCAGAAGTTGGCGCTGATGAAGATCTGCGACTCGGCCGACGACGAGACGCGCCTCGCCCGGCCGGGGATGCGCCGCCTGCGGGCGTGGGTCGGGGTGTCGAGGAGCCGGTGCACGACGATCGTGACGGAACTGGTCGCCAAGGGCCTGGTCGAGCGCGTCAGCGTCGGACGGATCGGCCGCGCCGCTGTGTACCGGGTGTTCCCGATGGGGGTGCCGTCGATCCCCAGCAACGAGGAGCTGGACGCCCGGCACCACGAGGCGGACGAGGCGCCGAAGAACGAGAAGAAGGCACGGAAGGGGCTGCAGCGTGCGCGGCCGTCGAAGCCGGCGATGACCCACCACGACGTCGAGGCGCGGAAGGAGACTCGCGCGGCGCCCGAGCAGAACGAGCGGGGCGAGGAGGCCCGACCGCAGGAGACCGAGGAGCACAGACCGGAGGACCGGCCGCCGACCGGCGCCGACGCGGAAGGGTTGCACGCGTGGAACCCTCCTGACGGCGAGGGCAGGGTTTCACCGGTGGAACCTGATGGGTTTCACGAGGGGAACCCTGTGAGTTCCACCGGTGAAACCCCTTCCTTCCCTTCTCCTTCCTCCTTCCTGCAGTACCCCCCTCCCCCTACGGACGATGTCGTGCCGGGAGCCCCGGCGGCGAAGGGCTGCGCCCGCCACCGGGTGCCGGCGGGCAACTGCCGCGCCTGCGGCACGAGTCCGAGAGCGGTGCGCGCGGCAGAGGACCGGGCCAAGGTCGAGGCGGATCGGCGGGCCGAGCGTGAGAAGTTCAAGGCTCTGGAGGCGGAGAAGGCGGCGAACCGGAGGGCCGTGCAAGAGCGGCCCGACCGGTTGGCGGCAGCACGGCGGCAGGCGCGTGAGGAGGCCCGGAGAGGCCGGGATTTGGCGCGCGAGAGGTCGCCTAGGAAACCGAAACCATGATCGTTCCCCCTGGCCTCCGGATTTTTGTGCATATAAAATCTAACTATCAACCCCTTCCCTGAACCCCACCCGGCGTGCGCCTGGCGGTTCAGATAGGCCGCAACATTCGATCGATGGGTATACACCTCTTGGAGGGTGATGTACGTGTTCCAGCCCCTTCCCTTCCCCAGCCACCACCGGGTCAACGACCCGCTGTGGCAGCGCCTGTGGGCCACCTACAACGACGTGATCACCATGCTGCGCTCCGACGGCATCACCACCGACGTGGAGATGAGCGACGGCGAGTTCACCATCACCGCCGAGCTGCCCAACGGCTGCGAGCTCGCGATCCGGGCCTCAGGCGAGACAGGCGCGAAGGCCCTACCGCTCGACCGCGCCGAACTCGGCGCCTGGCACGTCGTCCACCTGTGCTCCGAGGGTGGCGACCACCACCTTGTCTACGACTCGGCCCGGGGCGACCAAGCGGCCAACGGCACCGACGTCCTGGCGCTGATGGTCGTGGTCCTTCCCCACGTCAAGGCCGAGCAGGACGCCGCCCACCAGCACCTTGCCGCCAGCCGCGGTCGTACGAAGGTCGAAGCCCCGGAGAACGCTGAAGGCCCCGAACTGCCCGCCAACGTCACGGCCCTGCTCGCTGAGTACGGCATTGAGGTCGATCCCGAAGACCACACCGGCACCTACCGGATCACCTTCGATCTGCCCGACGGCACGTACCTGCTCTGCTGCCCCCTCGACATCGACGCGGACGGCACCCCGGCGGCCTGGAAGATCACCCGCCAGCACCGCCACCAGCCCGGCCACATGCAGGACGTCGTCCCGGTCGACGGGGAGCCCTGCCTGTTCGACACCGTCCGCTCCCACCTCGCCTCGGCGCTCTCCAACGCCTCTCGCCGCTGACCCGCCCCGGCCCGCCCCGGCCCCGGGGCGGGCCCGCCCGAAAGGCTCACCGATGACCTACACCGTCACCGACTTCTTCTGCGGCGCCGGCGGAAGCGCGCAGGGGATGCACCTTGTCCCCGGCGTGGAAGTGAAGATCGCCGCGAACCACTGGTCACTCGCGATCGACTCTCACGCGCTGAACTTCCCCAAGGTCGACCACGACTGTGCCGACATCAGCCAGATCAACTTCGCCCGCTACCCGCGCACCGACATCGTGTGGGGTTCGCCTGAGTGCACCAACCACACCATCGCGCGCGGCGTGCGCGCCGACTCCGACCGGCAGCCGGACTTGTTCGGCGAGATCCTGCCCACCGAGGCCGCCGTACGGTCGCGCGCCACCATGTGGGACGTCCTGCGCTACCTGGAGGCGATGCTCCTGCGCGGCCGTCCCGCCCTCGGCGCCGTCGTGGAGAACGTCCCCGACCTGGACAAGTGGATCCTCTACCCCTCCTGGCGGCAGGCCGCCGACAGCCTCGGCTACGACGTCACCAGCGTCTACCTCAACTCGATGCACGCCGAACCGAAGTTCGGCTCCCCGCGCGCGCCGCAGTCGCGCAACCGCAAGTACGACCTGCTCACCCTCAAGAAGCTCGGCCGCCGGCCCGACGTGGAGAAGTGGACGTCGCCGACCGCCACGTGCCCTGACCACGGCTGCGTCCAGGCGCGCCAGTCGTTCAAGAACGGCCGCAAGGCCGGGAGCTACCGCTTCCAGTACGTCTACCTGTGCCCGCGCCCCGGCTGCGCCCGCGTGGTCGAACCCCAGGTGCTCCCCGCTGCCACCGCGATCGACTGGACCGTCCCGGGGGTCCGCATCGGGGACCGCAGCAAGCCACTGGCCGATAAGACCATCGCCCGCATACGGGCGGGCCTCGACCGCTACGCCCGTCCCGTCGCCGTCCCGATGGAAGGGCGCGAGGGCAAGAAACCCTTCCCGCTCGACGCCGAGCCCATGCGGACCATGACGACCCGCAACGAGACCGGGCTCGCCTACCTGCCCGGCCAGTTCCTGCCGTTCATCGCCGAGATGAGGGGTGGTGGCTCCCAGAAGAAGGCCCGCGGGGTGGACGAGCCCCTGGCGACCGTGTGCGCGTCCGGGAACCACCACGGTCTCGTGACCGGCCCCCGCGAGTCCGGCTCGCTCCTCGTTCCCGTCGGCGGCACCTGGAACGACGAGGCCGCGCCGGTCACCGAACCGATGCGGACCCGCACCACCCGGGAGACGGACGCTCTGCTCGTGCCGTACTACGGCCGGGGCACGGCCGCCCCCACCGGCGAGCCGATGAGGACCGTCACGACCGTCGACCGCCACGGGCTGGTCACCGCCGACGGCGGCCTGATCCACGGCGTGGCGGTCGAGGACTGCCTGCTGCGGATGTTGCAGCCGTCCGAGATCGGCAACGCGATGGCCTTCCACCCCACCTACCGGCTCCTCGGCAACCGGCGCGAGCGCGTCCGCCAATACGGCAACGCGGTCACCCCTCCGGCGGCCGAAGTGCTGATGTCCGCCCTGGTCGAAGCCATCAGCGGCGAAGACCTGTAACGCCTCCGGGCCCGCCCCGACCGGGGCGGGCCCATCACACACCTCTTGGAGAAACGTGATGTCCCCGATCGACCGCGGCACGCTCATACGGCAGCTTGCCGATTCCGCCGGCGCAGCGAAGGGCCCCAGGGCCGCCACCTGGCTGCTCGTTCAGCACGGCTTCTGGCTGCCCGAGCTCCTGCGCGCAGAGATCATTACCACCCTGCCGAGCGGCATTGCCTTCATCAGCTGGCAGAGCGCCGCCAACCATTGCAGCGGCCCTGGTTCCCGCCCCGGCGCCAGCATTCCGCGCCCCCTGGACGCCTCCGACAGTCAGTGGGCAATCCTCAAACTCGCATGTGTCCTCACCGGCTATCACGCCCTGGACCTGTACCGCCTCGGCTCCCTGGACGACCGCAACCGCGCCCTCGCGACGTACGCCTTCGCGTGGGCCACCGGTGGCCAGCAGTACGCCGCAAGTACCGGCCTGGTGACCGGGCTGTGCCCCCGCTGCTCCTGGCGCCCTGAAAACTGCCCCTGCTCTGACGCAGAGGCGTCAGAGGTGAAGCAGTGACGCGCGAATGGATGCCCCAGGCGCCGTGCCGAGGCAACGATGCGCTGTTCTCCCCGCGCGACAGCGTCTGGAAGAACCAACACGACCTGATCGACCTGTGCAGCAGCGCCCTGGAGGCATGTGCACGGTGCCCGTTCACCAAGGAATGTGAAGCCCTGGTGCGACCCCGCTCCGCCCGGTTCGACGGCGTGTGCGGCGGCCGGATCTGGTGCGGGGGCATGGTCGTCAAGTCCCTGTCTGCAGACGTACCGACGGCGGGCAGTGGACGGGCCGAGTAACGCGGCCTCCTCGCCGCCGGCCACACCGACACCTGACCAGGTTGCCGTCTGCTGCCTCGCCCTCCTTGCGGGGCAGCAGACGGCGACCTTCCCCCACACTCGTTCGCCTCTACCTCGCCGCCTCTGCGGTGGGGCCCACCTTCTGAAAGGAACCGTCCCTGTGGACAACATCGAACGCACCATCCGGACCGGCGAAGCTGTCGACGCGGTGATCAAGCATCACCCCTCGAAAGCTGTGCGTCTCATGGAGGAAATCATCGCGTTCAGCAGCACGGACGAGGTCTACAGGGTGTGCCGCTTGCTCGCCGAGATGGGCCTGCAAAACCTCCTCCAGATCCACGTCCCGACCCCCGGCCAGATGTGGGCGATGAAGGAACCCGCGCCGCACGGCCAGTGCCACCCAGCACACGTATTCTCCGCGCGCTTCATCACGGCGCACGCCAACGATGACGACGAACAGTGCAAGGTGCTGTTCGACATTCTGCTGACCAAGCCTCAGCAAGAGTTCGCCAGCGGCATCATGGCCCTGCTCACCGACGTCGGCAACCTGACCCGTCGCGTACTCGAGGCACACCCCTCCGCATAGGACGTAGAGCGGCCCCACGTGGGGCCGCTCTACGCACATGCCCCAGCGCCCCTGTGTCCTCTGCCACGCGATCCTGACCGTTTGCCAGGTGAGTCTGGCCGCCCGGCTCAGCGTCGTGGTGACGAGGGTCAGATACCCCTGCGGGTGGCCTCGTCGAGGCCAGGAGGCTGACCTCGCTCAGAACTCTGACTCCTTGGAATAGGCGGGGACGTCGTACCCCTGGTCGCGCAGCCATTCACGTGTCACGAAGGCGCGTTGCCGAAGCGTGAGCTGCTGATCGGCGTCACCAAATTCGCCAGATTGCATGACCAGCGCGTCGCCGTCCTCCATCGCCTGCAGGAACGCGTTGGACACCTCCACTACCGTGTCGGCATCCAGCTGGCGCTCGCCGAGCCACCGGGTCAGCCGCTCGCTGGCCTGCTCCCATTTCGCTCGACGCTGGTTGGCGTCCGGTGCGTCAGCCGCCAGCCCGACGTTGCGCTTGGCTTCCGTCAACTGGTCGCGGAGGTGGCGGGTGATCGCGCGCTGGGCGAGGTCGGCGCGGCGCTGTTCGTCTGGTGTCATGGCGGCACAGTAAGGGGCATTTATCCTCCCCTTCCCGATGCCGTCTCGGAGTGTTGGGGCCGAGTCCTGGGACTCCCGATCCCAGCCAGTGACCCGCTGGACGGGACACTCACTCTGGCCGGGCGCGCGGGCCGGCCTTCGCGACCACACCCCGTACATCGGCTCCCTCGCAACGGAGCAGAGCCCAGGTCCCGGAATGACAGCCCCAGCCCAACCGTCGTCGGGGGCGGAGGAACGCTGTGCTCTGTGGCCCCCGAGCGCGCAAAGATCACATGGCAAACGGTCAGGATCACATGCCAGAGGGCACCCTGGCCCTACCGGAGGGCGGCGCCTTCGACCCGCGGCCTCTGTTAGGCATCCCTCTTGACCTGCGGAGACTTCGTGGGCGGATCCTGTACTCGCGAAGCTTTTGCCTATAAAATCTAAGTAGAAGTTTTGTTCCCGCCACGACCTCTTGGAGAAGAAGACATGGCGTCCACCACGCGCACCTGGTACGTCCCGTACGACGACAGCTGCACCTCCCACAAGGTCCACGACCCGATACCCGCACCCACCAACCCCGACGAACACTCAGCCCTGATGGTCCACCTGTACGACGCCTGCCACAGCTTCGTCACCGTCCACTGCATCACCGAAACCGAAGCCCTAGCCCTCGGCACGGAGGCCATAACCCAGCGACAGCAGCCTGCCGACACCTCGTACTTGCAGGGCCACCCCCTAGCCCAGCTCCCATTCGCCCAGACTGCCGCCCGAATCTTCTGCGCAGACGTAGAGGTGCACTACCAGGCATTGGACGGTGTCTACGACTTCATCGCTCGCGCCTACCGACACCGCTCCTACGAACAGGCCCGGCCGTCGAACATCTCCACCTTCACCGAGAGCTTCGACACTCGGACCCTGGTCGGGCTCTACCAGCAGTACTGGTTGGTCGTTACCGGCCGCCCTCATCAGTCCCTGACGCCCCTCTCCCGGGCCATCGGCGACCTCCCCTCCTGACCCCCAAGACCGGCCGCCCCGTCCATGTACGGGGCGGCCAGCCCTTCTCGCAGGAGCCCCAGATGCCCCCTCCACCGTCCCGGTCCTGTCCCGACTGCCGCTCCAGCCCCGCCGTCGACCACGTCGAACTCTGCGCCGGCTGCGAGACCTGCAACGAGTGCCACCCCGGGTGGCACCGCAGCAGCAGTCTCTGCATCGACTGCGCCGAAGCGGAGTTCGCCACCGCCGACAACCAGTAGCCCCACCATCCACCCGCCACACCCCGGCCGCCCTCGTAGGCGGCCGGGGTGCTCCATTTCCAAAAGGAGAAACGATGCGCCTGCTCGACCTCCTCGGCGACGGGGACGACAAGCCCGCCGTCCCCAACACCTTCCGCCGCGTCCCCACCCCCACCCCGGCCCCGGCCCCAACTCCGAGCCCGGACGAGGGCGGTGCTCCCCTCCTCCCGGGCACCCTGCGAACCGCTCCCCGAGAGCGCCCCTACTTCGCCCCCACACCGGCACCGCGCACACCGGAGCAGCGCCGCCGGTACGCCCGCCGCGACGGCATCACCATCGGCGAGCGGGTCTGCGCCGCCTGGAACAACGCCCACGGCGGCAACCGCCTCGAAGTCCCCGTCGGCACCATCGCCGCCCTCGCCCTCCTCCCCTTCGAGGGAGGGGAGGTCCCGAGGATGGCCGACTGGCTGATGGGCCTCAGCGACACCGAGCTGTGGAAGCTCTACGAGGAGACCTGGGCATACCGCTGGGTCGACCGCCCCGACCTCGTCGACCGGGCCAGCATCCTCGCGACCTGGCTCCAGGACGACAAGCCTGACACCAACACCCTCCGAGGCGTCCGGGCCGTCACCAAAGCGGCCCTGACCAGCGGCATGATGGAGTACACCCACAGCGGGATCCCGGGCATGAGCACCAGCATCGACCTGATGTCGTGGGTCATCACCCACCTGCGCTCCGAAGGCGCCCGGCAGGGCCTCGGCGAGCACCACACGCCCCCCGACGTGTGCGACGTGTTGGCCAAGATCCTCCACGACCTCCATGACGTAGAGCCCGGTCAGGCGTTCTACGACCCCGCGGCCGGCACCGGCGGCATGTTCCGCTCACTGTCCAACCACCTGCGCGACGCCGGCTTCAACCCCCACGACTTCACCTGGCACCTGACCGACGTCGACCAGCTCGCCGCAGCCGGCGCCGCGGTCAACGTCCTCCTTTGGGACCTCGGCCCCAACGCCTACGTCTCGTGCGGCGACTCCCTGGCCGACCCCGAACTGCCCCGCAAGGCCATGCAACACGCTGCCGGGGCCAGAGCGCACCGTGACAACGTCGTCGCCACCGCCCGGATGATGGCCGCCATCGGCAAGGCCGAACGCCTCATGGCCAAGGCCACCAAGAGGGCCGCGTGATCAGGCCCGCACTGTGGAAACCAACTGCTCTCCCTGATCGTGCCGCGCCGCTTGAGGCAGGCAAATGAACATCCGGGATGTGCAGAAATAAACCGGGAAAATAGAAGTGGAAACTATGTTTATTCGGATTCTTGTTCTCTAGGTTTAATGAGTTCCGAATGGCACTCACCTAAGGATTTAAGAATGGGAATCAATGCGGAAAAGGCCCAGGATGTCTTTATTCAACCCTGGGAAATCCCACTCTTCACCACCTGGATCGAGACCGCCTTGGCCGACCAGGGGGCGACGAAGGCCGGCAAGGACACCCACCGAATCCTGAACGCCCTTCTCACCAAGGACTTCGGGAAGGGGGGCATGGTCATCACCGGCCAGGAGGTGGACCTCTTGGCCCCCTGGATGGTTCCCCTCCTGACCCTCCAGGAAAGGGAAGACGAGAACTCGGATCTCTGTCAGGTGACCAACAGGATCCTCAGGGCCCACGGAGGAATCAGCCGTGAAGACGAGCGGAAATCCTGCATCTGTCGCGGGTAGCGCCCGGCAGTGAAGGGAGGGGCGGGAAATCCGCCCCTCCCCCACTTCTCGGCGGAAGCGCCAAATCTCCTTACGGACTTCTGTAAAAGCTCAAAGAACTCACGAGGAAACCCATGACACCCAAAACCCAGACGGCCACCCCCAAGCGCCCGCGCACGCTCCCCACACCCACCCCTCCCGAGGACACACCCGACCCCTCCGAGGCGGCCGACACCCCGGCCGAACCCCTGGTCCTCAACGACCTGCGACCCGTAGCCACCGACCTGGCCGACCGCCTCGGCGCACCCTGGATGGTCGAGGACCTGACGGCCACGGCGGAACGCCTCCGCCTCATCGGTCCCGACGGCCGCGAACTCGGCCTCGCCCTTCTCTTCGCCGACACCGTCGTCCAGATGTGGGTCACCGGCTTCGCCCTGCCCGACCTACCCAAGACCGCGTCCAAGCAGGAGCACGCCGCCCGCGCCCGCCGCCTCGCCCCCGGCCGCTCCTGGCACATCGCCCAGCCCCTATCCCACCTGACCACCAACGACACCACCCCGGCTGCGGTGGACATACCTGAGGCGCTGTACCAGCGGGTCACCGACGACCTGCTCCCCGCCTACGAGACCAAGCCCCTGTACGTGGCTGTCATCTCCTGGGGCGACGAACCGGCAGCCACTGACGAGAAGCCCGCCACCGAGCCCCCCGCCGACGTCCCCCGCACCACCCCCACGCCCAAACGGGCCCCCGCCCCGAAGAAGCCCCGTCGCCGCAGCGCCTGACCACCAAGAGGACCGCCATGAACTCGTACCTCGTCACCTGGGAGATCGACATCGAAGCCGACGCCCCCGAAGAAGCCGCCCGCAAGGCCCTCAGCATCCAGCGCGACCCCCACTCAACAGCAACAGTCTTCGGCGTCCACAGCGACGGTAGGTACACCGAAGTCGACACGGCTGCTGTCGAGCACACCGAGCCCAGTGTCGCCATCCAGGCCTGAGTGCACCCCGGCCCGCCCTTCGGGGCGGGCCGACCGCCCGAAAGGCACCCCATGACCCATGAGCCCAACACCGTGAAACGCGCGTACTTCGTGATCGGAGCATGGACAGGCGGAGGCCGCCTCGACATCTGGCGAATAGAGGAAGCACCCTCCAACATCGCCGAACGCTCCCGCCTCCATGACGAGTACAGCGAGGCCGCGGAGGACGCCTTCGGCAGTGTCGAGATCGTCTACGCCACCAGCGAGGACACCGCAGCCGAGCGAGCCCGCCACGAAGCCCGCGAGACCACCGAGCGCACCCGCCGCGAAGCGCCCCGCGCCCCCGGCGCCCAGCAGCCGTTCGAGAACCCCTATCCCTCCATACCCCTCGCCCGCACCCGGCCACCCACCATCCCGTCCGGCCGCCCGCCCACCAGAACCGCCCCACCCACCAGGAAGGACAGCCCGTGACCGTGGTACCCCTGGCCGGCATACCGCTCGACCGCATCCCGATCGTCTTCACCCACCGCAAGAGCGACCTCATGGACCTCTTCCGGACCGGCGCGCTCACCGAGCAGATCCAGACCAGGGCCTTCCCCTACCCCGATGCCAGGAGCATCCGGGAGGCGTACGACCCGTTCGTCGGCAGGCTCTGGATCATCGAGTCCCGGAACGTCCTCGACCCCGCGGGCGCCCGAGTGAGGAACGTCCGGAAGGTCTTCACCCGGGACCCCCACCAGCCCTGGTGGCTCCTGCCCATCCACCCCAGCCAGAACGAGTACGAGTTCGACCCCGCCACCGGCGGGCCGGCGAAGGGCAGCGGGCGCCCCTACCCGCACCCCCAACTCCCTCCGGAGATCGCCCAGATCGAGGAGCAGCGGTGCGGGCCGTACCGCGACGCCTTCGGGCTCTGCAACGGCTGCGGACTCCGAGGGCGTGTTCCACGCCGCTGCCGGGCCAACGACCCTCGTCGTGCGCGGGAGTCCCGGCGCGTGTCGTACGCGCGGCCGTGGAAGTGGGCGCCGTGCCCGCACGCCTGCGGCTACGTAGACGCGCCGGAGACCGACCCGGCGAAGCTGTTCAACCTCGTCCCCCAGGTCAGCCCCAGCTTGTAGGCTCACTCTGAGACGTTGAACGCGCGCACGCGTTGAGGCCCTGTCCCCCTGGTAGGGGGACAGGGCTTCTGTGCGTCGCAAGGGCGCTTCGTTGGAGGGGCCGACCGCTCCTCGCGCCTACCTGCCGACTTCTCCACCCCGCCCGTGGAGGAAGGTTCCAGGAGGGCCCCATGGGAACGTCATGGGAACGGAAGGATAGGGAATCCGCGTGAAAGATCAGAGCAGAATGGAAGGTGCACCCCGCTTGACCTGCTGCGGAGGTAAGGTCAAGAGAAGAGAGGGGTGGAGAGGGGAACGGACTTTCGACCTCGTAATGCGTAGGTCTCGGGTTCGAATCCCGAAGGCGGCTCAGAGAAACCCCAGGTCACATCACCCGTGACCTGGGGTTTTCTGTTGCCGGGGCATGACGGGTCACACGGCCGGGGTGCCGAGACTTCGCTCGCGTGAGCGATGCCTGAGCGGAGCCGCGCGGGAACCCGCTTCTCCCGTCTGCTCCCGCTGGGCGACCTGCTCGCGCGTCCACACGAGCGCCTTCGACTTGTGCACGGGATCGATCTCGACGTGGGCCGCCGGGTTGAACGCGACATCACGGGTTCAATCCCCGTAGTGGGTCCGGCGTTCCCGGGTGACCGCCGGTGTCATCGCAGGGGCTGAGCGCGAGGTGGTCTCCACCGCGGGGTGTGCGACGGTGCCGCCCTCAGACGGCGGCGATGCGCTCGGCACGGGCCTGCAGGATCTCGGCGGTTGCGGCGTCGGCGGGCAGGAAGGCCTCCAGGTGGAGTTCGGCCAGCGAGACGTCGTCGGTGGTGGCGATCGACATCAGCGTGGTGATCAGGCGCAGCTCGCCTTCCTCGGTGCGCAGGCGCAGCGGGACGGCGAATCCGACGTAGTCGGGGCTCGGCGCGGTCGGCGGCAGGTAGCCCTCCAACTCGATGAGCAGCTGTTCGAGTTCGGGATCGGGGCTGAGCCTGGAGCGGACCCGCAGCGCCTCCGTGATGTGACGGCCCCACTCGGGGAGGTTGACCACCCGGCGGGCCATCCCGTCCGGATGCAGGGCCAAGCGCCGCACGTTCACCGGTTCGCGCAGCAGCTCCGGTGGGGCGCCTTCGAGGAACAGGGCGAAGGCGGCGTTCGTCTCGATCACCCGGCCCAGCGCGTCCACGATCAGCGCCGGATACGGGAGGTGGCCGTCGAGGACGCTGCGCAGCGCCGACCGCATCGGCGCCAGGTGCGGTGCGTCCCAGTCGGACTCTGCGTACACGGGGGCGTAACCCGCCGTCAGCAGCAGCGCGTTGCGCTCCCGCAGCGACAGCCCGAGCGACTCGGCCAGCCGTAGCACCACGGTGCGCCCGGGGCGGGACCGGCCCTGTTCGAGGTAGCTCACATAGCGCTGTGTGGTATCCGCGCGGATCGCCAGATCCAGTTGGCTGAGCCGGCGGCTGCCACGCCAGCGGCGCAGTTCCCGGGCGAACAGCCCTGCTTCCGTCACGGTCGTCATGGTGTCAATGAACAACGCGGCCCGGACACTTCGCCATTCCCTGCGGGGAATCGCGCGCCCCCCGGCCGCGCCGCAGACTTCCCGACATGAGCCACGAACCCACTGACGCCGAACTGAAGCAGTTGATCGACCGCTGGATCGCCCAGTGGAACGAGCCCGAGGCGGAACGGCGCCGACGCCTGATCCGCGAGGTCTGGTCCGAGGACGGCCACCAGGTGCTCGTCAACCCGCCCGAGGGCATCCGCGACACCGCCGCGGCGTACGGCCTCCCGTTCCCGGCCGTCGAGGTCCGCGGCCACGACGCCATGTACCAGCGGGTCACCCGGGCCTACGAGATGTTCGTCGCCTCCGGCGAATTCGTGTTCGAGCAGGAGGGGGAGGTGATCCGGCACGCGGGCGCCGCAGTGGCGCTGACCTGGGTGATGCGCTCGCGGCGGGACGGGAGCGTGGCCGGCTCCGGCCTCGAAGTGCTGGCCTTCGACGCCGACGGGCGGGTCCGCTCCGACCACGAGTACGTCGCGTGAGCGGCGCGACGAACTCCGTCGCCTACCACCTGGACCCGCTGTCGTCGCAGCTCTTCGGCCTGGTCGCGCGGCCGCGACCGATCCCGGAACCCGGCCCGGACCAGGTCCTGGTTCGGGTGCGGGCGGCCTCGTTGAACCGCCGTGACCTGATGCTGATGGACGGCACCTACCCGGTCCCCACCGCACCCGGAGTCGTCCCGCTCTCCGACGGCGTCGGCGAGGTCGTCGGGGTGGGTGCGAACGTGACCCGGGTCGCGGTCGGCGACCGGGTCACCTCGACCTACTTCCTGCACTGGATCGACGGACCGCAGCGGCTGTCCCTGGTGCGGGAGCAGTTCGGCGCCAACCACGACGGATGGCTGGCCGAACACCTGGTGATGCACCAGGACTCTGCGGTCCGGGTGCCCGAACACCTCACCGATGCCGAAGCGGCGAGCCTGCCCTGCGCCGGCCTTGTCGCGTGGTCGGCGCTGGCCCGGCCGCTGCCGGTCGAGCCGGGTGCCACCGTGGTGACCGTCGGCACCGGTACCGTCGCGCTGTCCGCGGTGCAGTTCGCCCGCATCCACGGGGCCCGGGTCATTTCGGTGACCTCCAGCCCCGAGAAGGCGCAGCGGCTGCAGGAACTCGGCGCCGACGAGACCGTAGACCGGACGGAGGTGCCCGACTGGGAGCGCGTGGTTCTGGACCTCACCGATGGCGAGGGCGCCGAGCACATCGTCGACGCGGTGGGTCTGGAGACCCTGCCGAAGTCGATCGCCGCGGGCGCCTACAACGCTCAGGTCACCCTGATCGGTGCCTTCCCCGGCGGGGAGCCGGTCACCGATCCGTTCGCGGGCCGGTACCTGTCGATCCGCCGGATCGCGGTCGGCAGCCGCACCGACTTCGAGGCGATGAACCGGGCGATCGTCGCACACGGCACTCGCCCGGTGGTCGACCGGGTCTTCGGGTTCGACGAAGCCGCCGACGCCTACCGGTACTTCCGGGACGGCAGGCCCTTCGGCAAGGTGGTCATCCAGCGCTAGTGGTGACACCGCGTGAGGCCCGACAAGGGGCAGTGCCCGCCATCGCAGCGGTGGCGGGCACTGCCCGTCCGTCTCGCCTGAGCTTGAACCGAGCCCGGGGCGCTCCACGCTACGCGGTGCCTCGGCTCACCGGCCCGTATGCGGTGGCTCTCGGTGACGACCGGACCGCGGTCGCCGGGCTCGGTGACTCCCCGGCACGCACTTCTGGAGCAGAGCTGCACCGGCGAGGGTGGGCGATGCGCGAGCGGACGGTGCGGCATGAGCCGTTACGAGCCGTACCGCACATCACGGAGACCATGGCCCGACCAGGTGGTTCCGGACGCCGAGGCGCCGTCCGGAACGACTCGGCACGTCTTGGACGGCCCTCGTGATGCGTGGGTCTCGGGTGCGAATCCCGAAGGCGGCTCGTTCTGGAACCCCAGGTCGGACTCTTCTGACCTGGGGTCTCGTCGTTCGGTGGACGCGGCGCCGGAGCCGAGGGCGTGCCGTGCGCGTGGCCGTGGTCCCGGCCGGGTGCCGTGGGCTTCGGGATCTGCGGCCGGGGCCGAGGGGGAACGCGCCTCCCTTCGTGGGCCGGTGCGTTCCACCTCCTTCGGCGGTCAGTCGCCGTGCCCCGTGCCGCCGCTGCCGAAGCCGCCGCTGGAGATCCCGCCCCACTTGCGCTTCTCCTCGCTCGGCGGGTCGGTGGAGGTTTCGGTTCCGGAGCCCTTGAGCTGGTACGGCATGAGCCGGTGCTCGCCGTCGGTGTGTGGCATCTCCGCCGGTTTGCGGTACTCGGAGGTTTCCCCGGGCAGTGCTCCGCTGTCGGGCCGGTGCGGCTGTTCCTCCGGCTTGGGCGGTGCGGACTCGCGGTCGCGGACCCGGAAGCCCAGCCAGACGGCTCCGATGAGGACGGCGACGATGATGAGACCGCCGAGGACCTGGGCCAGCCCTGACTGCCAAACTCCAGCGGCCAGGGTGTCTGCTGCGCTGAGAGTGTTCATACTTCAGGATTACCCGATTCCGCTTCTTTGGACGCGTCGAGCGGGGATCCCTTGAAACATTTCCCCGGCCCCGTCGCGTCAGTGAGGTGTACGGCGACCACGCCATGTGACCGGGAGAGAGAGGAGGGGCATGAGAAAGCCCCGCGCGGACGAGTTCTTGGAGTTCGCTGCCGCACGCACGGGCCACCTGTTCCGCTCCGCATGCCTGCTGACCAGTGGCGACACCCACCTGGCCGAGGACCTCACGCAGGAGACGCTCGGCCGGATGTACGCCCTCTGGGGCCGCAGGTCACGAATCGGGAACCCCGCCGCGTACGCCCAGACCGTGCTCGTCCGCACCTTCCTCAGCCACCAGCGGCGCCGATCGGCCACCGAGCGCCCCCTCGGCGAGCTGCCCGACCGCGTCCGTCACGACGGTGAGGACCCGGCACTGCGGGTCGCCCTGTTCGACGCGCTGGCCGGGCTCGCGCCGAAGTACCGGGCCGTCGTCGTGCTGCGGTACTGGGAGGACCGCAGCATCGAAGAGACCGCCGACGCCCTGAACGTCAGCTCCGCCACGGTGCGCACCCGCTCGACACGGGCGCTTGCGAAGCTCCGCGAGCACCTCGGAGACAGCATCACCGAGCTCGCCGCCCGCTGACCATCCCTGCTTCTTCCCTCACTGACCGGAGACGGTGATTTCGGCATGCCCCAGAACGAACGACCCCAGAACGAACGACCCCAGAACGAACGACCCCAGAACGACGACGTCCCGCACGGGCGCTTCGAGGAGGAACTCGGCGCGATCCTGCGCAGTGCCGGTGACGGCTTCGAGGTCGACGACCGGCGCGAGCTGGTCGCGGGCGGGCTCCAGCGCGGCCGGCGCCGCCTGGTGCGCCGTCGTCTCGCGATGACCGGTGGCGTCCTCGCGCTCGCCGCCGTCGGCGTCGGCGGCGTGTACGGGGGCTCGCTGCTCGGCCCCGGCGGACGGGTGGCGACCGCCTCCGTGGCCGCGCCCCCACAGGCCAAGGGCACCAAGGAACCGGCGAAGCAGGCGCCCTTCACCGCGGAGATCCCGCTGAAGGACATCGCCGCCGTCCTCCAGGCCCACACCCCGGCCGGCCAGTGGCAGTTCGACGACCTGGAGGGCACGGGCCAGGCCGTCGCCGGCGTCTACGACGACGGCGGCGGCAAGGCGGGCGTCACCGTCGGCCTCTACCGGGCCGGGGAGGGCTCCGAGGCCGGGAAGGACCAGGTCACCTGCCCCGACGAGGTGGTCGTCCCGGTCGACGACTGCAGCACCGGGACACTGCCGGGCGGCGATCGGTTCATGATCTTCCAGGGGTACGAGTACCCCGACAAGCGCGAAGAGACCAAGGACTGGTCGGCGGTCCTGCTCACCAAGGACGGGTTCCTGATCGACGTCAACGAGTACAACGCCCCCGCCGAGAAGGGCACCGAGGTCACCCGGGAGAACCCTCCCTTCACCCCCGCCCAGCTCAAGGCGCTCATCGCGGCGGACGCCTGGCGTCCGCTCCTCGAGCGGATCCCCGGGCTTCCGACGAAGCCCGGCACCGGCGGGAGCCGGCCGACCACCGCGCCGGACCAGGCCGCCGTCCAGGCCGTCCTGCGCTCCCTCCTGCCCAAGGACGTCACCGTCACGCACAGTGCCGGCGAGGACGGTCACGGGTACGTGGTGGTCGACGACGGCAAGGGCAAGAGCCTCGTCGGCGTCGACGTGCAGCCCTCCGCCGGGGAGGCGGACGCCGGGCTCTTCACCGGTGACGGCGTGGTGATCCTGCCCGACGGCACCAGGGCCAAGTACGCCCAGCAGCCGGGGGAGAAGGGCGGCGAGGGGGTCGTCTGGTGGAATGTCGACACCCTGAGCCCGGAGGGCTTCCGGGTCGTCGTATCCGCCTACAACTCGGGTGCCCCGTACGAAGCCGCCACGCGCCCCGAACCCGCGCTCTCCATGGAGCAGTTGAAGGCGCTCGCGCTGAGCCCGAAGTGGAAGAACCTGCCCCTGAAGTAGCCGGCGGTCGCGAGGCGTCCGGCGGTGCGGGGACTTCCCGTGCCGCCGGACGCCGGTGGCGTCCTCTCGCCGTCCGCCCGTCCGCCCGTCCGCCCGTCCGCCCGTCCGCGCCGCAGGGCGTCCCCGCCGTGTGCCACGGAGGCGTGTCCTCCGGGCTGCCGGTCTGCTGCGCGTCCGCGTTTCTGCCGCCCGCCCGTCCTACTTCGCGTCCGCGTACCGCTCGACCGTCGCCGTCGTGAACGGGAACCGCACCGGCGTCTCCCCGAACGTGATCCGCCCCGCTTCGTCCCCGGCCGCCCCGATCGCCGCCGTCACCGCTTCCGCCTCCTCCGCAGGACAGTGCACGATCACCTCGTCGTGCTGGAAGAACACCAGCTCCGCCCGCATCCCCGCGAGCGAGCGCCGCAGCGCGGCCAGCATCAGCAGCGCCCAGTCGGCCGCGCTGCCCTGCACGACGAAGTTGCGGGTGAACCGGCCCCGGGCCCGGGCGTTTCCCGAGGCGTACCCCGGGACGAACTCGCCCTCCTCCGCGGCTGCTTCCCCGCCCTCCTGCGGAAGCCCCGCCTCCTCGTCGACGTCCGGGCCCACTGCCCGCGGGCTGGTCCTGCCCAGCCAGGTCCGCACCAGCCGGCCCTCCTCGCCGGCCTTCGCCGCCTCGTCGACATAGGCCACCGCCCGGGGGAAGCGGCGCCGCAGCGCCGCCAGGTTCTTCAGGCCGTCGCCGCTCGTCTGCCCGTAGATCGCGCCGAGCAGCGCCAGCTTGGCGTGGGCCCGGTCGCCGGAGAAGGCCCGGTCGGAGAGCCGGCCGTACAGGTCGTCGGGGTGCCCCGCGACCTCCATCAGACCGGGGTCGCGGGAGATCGCGGCCAGGACGCGCGGCTCCATCTGGTCGACGTCGGCGACCACCAGCCGCCAGCCTTCGTCGGCGACCACCGCCCGTCGGATCACCTTCGGGATCTGCAGCGCCCCGCCCCCGTTGGTCGTCCAGCGTCCGCTGACCGTGCCGCCGGGCAGGTACTCCGGGCGGAAGCGGCCGTCCCGCACCCAGTCGGACAGCCACGACCAGCCGTGCGCCGTCCAGATGCGATACAGCTTCTTGTACGCGATCAGCGGTTCCACCGCCGGATGGTCCACTTCCGACAGTTCCCAGCGGCGCGTGGACTTCAGCCGCACGCCGGCCCCCGCGAAGGCCTTCACCACGTCGGCGGGCAGGTCGGGCCGGACCCGGCGGCCGAACGCCGCCGACACCTCGTCCGTGAGCTCGGCCAGGCGGCGCGGCTCGCCACCGCCGGCGTACCGCTCGCCGAGGAGCTCTCCCAGCAGCTCGCGGTGCACGTCCGCCCGCCACGGCAGCCCGGCCCGGTGCATCTCGGCCGCCACCAGCATTCCTGCCGACTCCGCTGCCGTGAGCAGCCGCATCCTGCCCGGGTGCGCGGTCCGGTCGTGGCGTCGCAACTGCTCGGCGTAGACCGCGAGGAGGCCGTCGAACGGCACGGAGACGCCCGGGCGGGGCTCGAAGAGCGAGTCCTGGGAACCGGGCTCGGCGGCCCGCTGCGGCGGATCCGGTGGCACGGGGGCGTTCTGCAGGCGTGCCCAGGCCGCGGCGGCCGAGCGGGGTTCGCCCAGCCGGCCCTCGTGACCGAGGAGGAGTTGCTCGGCGTCCTCGACGTCGTAACACCGCTCGACGCGGACGCCGGCGGAGAGCAGCCGCGGATACACCTCGGCCGTCGACCGCCACACCCAGCGGGTCACCTCGGGCCTGGACCGCACGGCCTCGGCGAGGTCCCGTTCGCGCCGCACCGGCCCGGAGGGCAGTCCGTCCGGGCCGAGGGGGACGAGCAGCGCTCCGTCTCCTTCGGCCTCGGCGGCCAGCGCCCACCTGTCGCTCATGCCTTCGAGTCTGGCACCCGCCACTGACACCGCCCGGGACGCGGGCGGTGCGTACGGGTGGTCCGATTCGCCCGGGTGCACACGGCCGGGCGACGCGCTGGACCGGACGGGCGGCTGACCGGACGGGCGGCGCGCCCCGGAGGGCGTTCCGCCCCCGCGGCACGGGGTCCGGTCGGGCCGGGTCAGGCCGCCGCGTGGAAGAGGGCGGCGGCCTGACCGCGGGAGTCGACGCCCAGCTTGTTGAGGATGTTCGCGACGTGGAACTTCACCGTCGACTCGCTGATGTGCAGTTCCTCCGCGATCCGCCGGTTCCGGTGCCCCTGCGCCAGGTGTTGGAGGACCTGCACCTCGCGGTCGCCGAGCCCGGTCAGCGGGTGGACCGCCTCGACGGGGGCCTCCGGGGTCGAGAGGGGGACCACCGCCGTGATCGTCGTGCCCCAGCCCGGGACCACGTCCGTGTCGAGCCGTCCGCCGAGCACGTCGAGCCGGTCCCGGACGGTGCCCGCACCCAGATCGCACGGGGCGAGCGCGCCCGCGCCGTCGTCCCTGATGGAGGCGCGCAGTTCGTGCGCGGTCAGCTGCCAGCCGACGTGGACCCGGCGCACCGAGTCCTGCTCCAGGACGACCAGCAGCAGCGACCGGACGATGGCCCGGGCGCTGTGCGCCACGTCCGCGGCGATGGAGCGCGTCGAGTCGGGCGCGCCCAGTTCGAGCCGCACCTTGCTGTGCCGCAGCAGGGGGCGCAGCTCGCCGGCGAGCCGTTCGAAGGCGTCCCGGGCGGGTTCCTCCGCGACTTCCCGGTCCCGCCGTTGTTCCGCCCGCATCTCGATCAGCGCGGACGCGGCCAGGTCGGTGGCGGTCGCACGGGCCGTCGTGTCGTCCAAGGCCCGGCTGCGCAGCACTCCGAGGACTCCGGAGAGCGCTGCCGCGTGCGAGGCCGTGAGCTCCGCGATGACCCGGGCCCGGGTGTCGGCCGCCGTCCGGGAGCGGGCCAGGGCGCCCGGCACGGCCTCCTTGGCGAACCGGTCGAAGTGCGCGGTGACCACGTCCCACAGGGCCTGCGCCGAGGCGAGCGCGGAGGCGTCGGCCGGGGCGGCGCCGTCTTCGCGTACGAGCACCAGGACCGCTCCGCGTCGGGTGGCGTGGCTGGTGACGGCGAGGACCTCGCGCTCCCGGCCGCCGATCGTCGCGCGGCCCTGCCAGGGGGTGCCGGGGACGCCGGCCGCGAGCAGCGGGGCCAGTTCGGAGGCGGTCAGCAGTTCCGTCCCGCCGAGCGTCTTGAAGGGGGAGTGGGCGCAGTGGGTGGCGAGTTCGGCCGCGTCCACGTGGGGGACGAGGGGGGCGAGGGCGGCCGAGACCTCGGGGAGGATCTCTCCGAGCGGCTGCCGGATGACCTCGTACACGGTGGCCAGCGTGAGCGCGTCCATGGGGATCAGCCTAGTGCCGGGCGGTCGGGGGCCACCCCGTCTTCCGGCCAGGTGGTACTGGCCGTCGGGAGGGCGGGGCGAGGCGGGCCGGCGGCGCAGGCTGGGCTTCGTCGAAACACGCGGAGTGCGTGGACGTGCACGTCGGGGTGCGGGATCGCGGACGTGCACGTGAGGACGTGGAACCGAGCCGGATGGTCAACGGGAGGCCCAGATGGAAGCGATCGTGTACGAGGAGTTCGGCGGCCCCGAGGTGCTGCGCCGTGCGACCGGTGTCGCCGTGCCGGAGCCGGGTCCCGGCGAGGTGCGGGTCAAGGTGGCGGCGGTCGGGGTCAACCCCTTGGACTGGAAACGGCGTTACGGCTGGGTCGAGGACTTCTACCCGACCGTCTTCCCCGCCGTCCCGGGCCTGGAGTTCGCCGGCACCGTCGATGCGCTCGGCGAGGGTGTCACCGAACTGGCCGTCGGCGACGAGGTGTTCGGCTGGACCGAGACGGGTGCCTACGCCGAGTACGCCATCGCCGGTACCGTCGCGCCCAAGCCCGCCGGACTTTCCTGGGAGGCCGCCGCGAGCCTCCCGGTGGCGGGCGAGACCGCCCGGCGCGTCCTGGACCTGCTGCGGGTGCGGGCGGGCGAGACGTTGTTCCTGCATGGCGCGGCGGGCGTCGTCGGATCCGTCGCCGTCCAACTCGCCGTCGCTGCCGGGATCACGGTGGTCGGCAGCGCTTCGGAGGCCAACCACGACCATCTGCGGGAGCTCGGTGCGATTCCGGTGGCGTACGGGGAGGGCTTGGCGGACCGGGTCCGTGCCGTTGCCCCGGAGGGGGTCGACGCGGTCTTCGACGCCGCCGGGCACGGTGTGCTGCCAGTCGCGATCGACCTCCTGGGCGGTGGTGACGCGGCGAAGGAGCGGATCGTGACGATCGCGGCGACCGACGCGGCGGCGCACGGGATCGTCTTCTCCGGCGCCACCGGGGAGCCGGAGGCGGTGCGGCGGGGACTCGCCGAGCAGGCCCGGCTGGCCGTGGAGGGCGTGCTCGCGGTCCGCCTGGCGGAGGTGCTTCCGCTGAAGGAGGCCGCACGGGCACAGGAGTTGAGCGAGTCGGGCCACGTCCGGGGCAAGATCGTCCTGATTCCGTAGGCCGGGACCCGACAGGCGGGGAAGGAGCCCGGGCGGTGTCGGCCGTGCCGCGGCCCGGTGCGCACGGCCTCCCGCTGCGTCGGAGGGCGGGGCGGTGACCCGGCTCCGACCCCGGTCACCGTCCCGTCGTCCCACCATGGCCGCTCGGCGCACGGGGCGCCATGCGGGGAGGGCCGACGCGGTGACCGCGATCACCGCACGCGCGTCCGCCGCCGTGCCGACCGCGGCCCAGGACGGTGACGGGGCCACCGGTGCGGAGCGGACGGTCGGGCCCGCCCCGGGGCGGGCGGGACGATCGCCGTGACCACCGGGCCGAGTGGCGTGCCGAGGGCGACGGCGAGCACGGCCCGGTGGTCACGACCCACCGGCGGCACCCCGCAGCGGGGGCGTCGACCCCGATGGAGTCCGGTCCGTCCGAGGCGGTGACGGCCAGCGGGCGCGGAGTTCCCGGAGCGCTTCCCCGTCCACAGGCTGTGGACGGCCGGGCGACTTCTCCACGGGCACGGTGTCGGACCCGTGCCGTCCGGGGAGAAGGCAGGCCCCGCCCCCCGGGGCCGGGGACGAACCACTGGGGAGGGCCGTTCGGACGTGGTCGTGATCACGGCCCGAGCGAACGGTTTCGGTCCTTCTGGACCACGCCCCCACCGGGCGTCCCGGAAGCGGGGCCGGACCTACCCCTGCCGCACCGCCTTCACGAAGACCTCCAGCGCGTCGAGCGGTTCGCGTCCACCGAGCAGTGCCCGCAGATCGTTGCGCTGCACCCCGGTGCCGTCCAGGAAGCCGTGGGCGATCGCCGAGTAGGTACTCGCCAGCATCGGCACCTGGAAGGGCGCGGCGCCGGACGCGGCGAGCGCGGCGCGGGCCTCCGCGAGCGTCCCGGGTGCGTACGTGGCGCCCAGCGCCGCAGCCAGCTCCGCACCGCCGAGGGGCTGCTCGCCGACCAGTTCGTACACCCGGTTCCGGTGGGCCGTCGGGTCCGTGGCGACGGCGACGGCGGCGTCCGCGAGGTCCGCGCGGGCGACGGCGGCGAGCCGGCCGCCCCCGAGCGGGCCCGTGATGCGGTTCTCCGGGTCGGGGGCGGCGATCCAGGTCAGGAGCTCGGCGTAGAGGCCGTTGCGGAGGACCGTCCAGTCGAGCGTGGCGGACCGTGCGAGCCGCCGCTCGGTCCAGCGGTGGGCGAGCGCGTACGCGAGGTGGTCGCCGTCGCCGGAGAGGCTGGTGTAGACGAGGTGCCGGACCCCGGCGGCCTCGGCGGCCGAGATCGCGGCCTCGTGCCGGGCGACCACGACGTCGTCCTCGCCGTACCCGGCGGAGACGAGGAGCAGGGTGTCCACTCCGGCGAAGGCGTCCGGGAGGGTTTCCGGTGCGTCGAAGTCGACCCGACGGGTGCCGGGAAGTTCGGCGCGGGTGCCGAGGACGACGTCGTCGCGGCCGGCGAGCCGTTCGGCGACGAGCGAGCCGAGGGCGCCGGAGACACCGGTGACGAGCAGCATGTTTTCCCCCTGGGGACGTGATGGCTGAGACCATCGTGAGCGGACGTACGTGATCGCGGAAGGAGGCACATTGATGTCAGAAGGGCACACGGAGGTAACCGAGGAGCCGGTCGCCTCCTGCGCGGAGGACTGCGGCGTGCGGGACGTGCAGGACCGGCTCGGGGACAAGTGGACGGTGCACGTGGTCGTCGAGCTGATGCCCGGAGCGAGGAGGTTCAGGGAGCTCCAGCGGCTCGTCACCGGCATTTCGCAGCGGATGCTGACGCTCACCCTGCGCCGCTTGGAGCGTGACGGGCTCGTTTCGCGGACGGTGTACCCCACGACCCCGCCGCAGGTGGAGTACGCGCTGACGGAACTCGGCCACAGCATGACCCACCTCATCAAGCAATTGGTCGACTGGTCGCTCGACCACCGAGAGGTGGTCGCCCGGTCGCGCGCGGATTGGGACGCGAGGAACACGACGTGAGCGGCACCGTCGACAAGGCCTTCGCGGCGCTGTACGCGGGCGATGACGATTCGCTCGACACGGCGGCCTCGCTGCTCGCCGCCGACCCGGGAACGGACCGGGAACTGGCCCGACGGGGCGAGGAGTTCGTGCGGACCCTGTGGACACGGGGCTGGCAGCCGGCCGACCTGGTCCGTACGGCCCGGCGCGAGCTCGCCGACGAGCACGTATGGCTGCTGTCCGCGCTGATCAGGGCCGAGACGGCCGGTTACGGGCGATTGCCGCACCGGTGGCGGGCCCAGGTCGACGAGCTGGACGCGGACCCGGGGCGCTCGACCGACCGCTTCTCGCGGGCGACGACCGCGCTGGAGCTCTACCGGCTGCTCGTCCGCCTGCCGCGCCTGGACGCGGTGGGGCCCGTCCCGGGGGAGGCCCTGCCGCCGGCGGTGGCGGGCGAGCCCCGGATGCTCACCCGGATCAGGGCGCTGCTCGCCAAGGCCGAGGCCACCGGATACCCCGAGGAGGCGGAGGCGCTCACCGCGAAGGCGCAGGAGCTGATGGCCCGGCACAGCCTGGACGAGGCCTCGCTCGCGGCGGGCGCGCCGACCCCGGAGACGCCGGGGGCGATCCGGATCGGGGTGGAGCCGCCGTACGAGCAGGCGAAGGCGATCCTGCTGGACGCCGTCGCGACGGCGAACCACTGCCGGGCGGTGTGGAACGAGACGTACGGCTTCTCGACGGTGATCGGCTTCGAGGCGGACCTCGACCCGGTGGAGCTGCTGTACACCTCGCTGCTCGTGCAGGGAACGGCGGCGATGACGCGGGCCGAGGCGGAGCAGCGGGCCGGCGGGCGCCGGCGCACGAAGTCCTTCCGGCAGTCCTTCCTCCTCGCCTACGCCAACCGGCTGGGCGCCCGACTGGCGGCGACGTCCCGGCGGGTCGCCGCCGAGGCCCCGACGCTGCTTCCCGCCCTCGCCTCGCGCGAGGTCGCGGTCACCGCCCGCACGGACGAACTGTTCCCGGAGACCCGGACGACCCGGGTGCGGGCGGCCTGGGACGAGGCGGGGTGGGCACGGGGCGCCTCGGCCGCCGACGAGGCGGGCCTCCACCCGCATCGGCCCCGCTTGCCGTAGGGCCCCGCCGAGGGCGCGCCGTGCCGGTCGGCGCACCACCCGCCGGCCGCGTCCCCGCTCCGGCCGCGTCCCCGCTCCGGCCGCGTCCCCGCGCCAGCCCCGACCCCGCCGGGCGGTGCGGCCGGGGAAGCGTTCCCGTCAGGAGGGCCGGGGGAGTCGTTGCCGTCACGCGCCCGGGGAAGCGTTCCCGTCACGCGCCCGGGGAGCCGCTCCGGTCACCAGGAGGCCTTCCGCAGTCCCGGCAGGAAGCCCGCGTGCGCCTGCTGGCGCACCCGTGTCCGGGAGAGGCCGAACTTCCGCAGATGGCCCCGGGGGCGGCCGTCGACGGAGTCCCGGTTGCGCACCCGGGTCGCGCTCGCGTCCCGGGGCTGGCGGGCCAGCTCCCGTGCCGCTGCCTCGCGGGCGGCCGGCGGGGTGGCGGGCCGCCGGACGATCCCCTTCAGTGCGGCCCGCCGCTCGGCGTACCGCGCGACGACCGCCCGCCGCCGTTCGTCGCGGGCGATTTGGCTGCGCCTGGCCATCAGACCCTTCCCCCGCGTGCCCGGATCCGGGCCACGGTGGCTTCGATGCCGATCGCGTCGACGGTCTTGATCGCTCGGGCGCTGAGCGTCAGCCGCACGTGTCGGCGTTCGCCGGGCAGCCAGTAGCGCTTGTTCTGGACGTTCGGGTCGAAGCGGCGCGGGGTGCGCCGGTGGGAGTGCGAGATCCGGTTGCCGAATCCAGGTTCCGTTCCGGTCAGTTGGCAGCGGGCGGACAAGGGTGGCCTACCTCTCGTCGGGGGATCCCCAGAGTTATTGGCAATGGGATTCATTTTCATTTACTCTACACGGCATGGCACGCAACGAACTCCGCCCGGTCATCAAGCTCCGGTCCACCGCAGGCACCGGCTTCACCTACGTCACCCGCAAGAACCGCCGCAACGACCCCGACCGCCTCGCCCTGCGCAAGTTCGACCCGGTCGTCGGGCGCCACGTCGACTTCCGAGAGGAGCGCTGAACCACCGTGAAGCCCGGCATCCACCCCGCCTACGGGCCCGTCGTCTTCCGCGACAAGGCCGGCGGCTCCGCCTTCCTGACCCGTTCCACGCTCGCCGGCTCCACGGACGCCGGGGCGAAGGCCGTGGTGTGGGAGGACGGCAGGACGTACCCCGTCGTCGACGTCGAGATCTCGTCGGCGAGCCACCCCTTCTTCACCGGCACCGCACGCGTCCTGGACACCGCGGGCCGCGTGGAACGCTTCGAGAAGCGCTACGGACGGCGCGGGGCGCACTGATGTTCTCCGTCGCGCTCGTCGGGGGCCTGCACTCCGACGTCCGCCGCACCGCCGTGGACCGGCTGCTGGCCGCTGTTCCCGGTGGTGTGGCGCTCCACCACGACCTGGCGGCGGCCCCGCGGACCGCGGTCGTCGTCCGCACCGTCCGGGACGCCACCGGCGTGCTGGCCACGGGCGAGACCCCGCTCGTCAACGACTGCGCCTGCTGCGCCCTGCGCGAGGACCTGGTCCCCGAGCTCGAACGGCTCCGTGACTCCGGGCCCGCCCGGCTCGCCGTCGTCGAGCTCTGGGACTCCGTCGAGCCCAAGGCGATGGCCGAGGTCGTCGCAGCCGCCGGCTTCCGGATCGGTGCCGTCATCACGGCCGTCGACCCCGCCCTCCTCCTGCCGTACCTGGGCAACGGGGACGACCTCGCCGACGTCGGGCTCGCCGCTGCGGCCACCGACCGCCGCACCGTCGCCGATGCCTGGGCGCGTCAACTGGAGTACGCACCCGTGCTGGCCGTCGCCGGCGGTCCCGAGGTCGACGAGGAGGACCGCGCCCTGCTGGACCAGCTCCATCCCACCGCCCTGCGCGTGTCCGTCGAGGACGGTGCGGCCCTCGCCCGCGCGGCCCTCGCCGGATTCGACCCGGAGGCCGCGGCGGCTGCCCAACACCCGGCCTGTGCGCGGCTCCCGCAGGAGGCGGACGGGCACGGCGTCGCCACCCACGTCTGGCGCCACCACCGGCCCTTCCACCCGGGACGGCTCTACGCCGCCCTGGAGGACCTCGCCTGCGCCGCCGTCCGCAGCCGGGGCCGCTTCTACCTGGCCGACCGGCCGGACACCCTGCTGGCCTGGGACGCGGCCGGCGGCGCGCTGCGCGTCGAGAGCGCAGGGCCCTGGCTGGCCTCGCTGCCGGACGCCGCCTGGGAGATGGTTCCGCCGCTGCGGAGGGCCGCCGTGGCCCTCGACTGGCACCCGGAGCACGGTGACCGCGGCCAGCACCTGGTCTTCACCTCGCCCGGCCTGGACCGCGAGGGACTCTCCGAGGTGCTCGGCTCCTGTCTGCTGACCGATGCCGAGTACGCCGGGGGCCGTGCGTCCTGGGGGCGGTTCGACTCCGCCTTCGACGCCTTCCTGGAGGTCTGACCCGTGGTTCCGCGGGGCGGCGTCCCCGTCCGTCGGGCCCGGCCGGCCCCGTGCGCGTCGACCACGGGGCACGGGCCCGCTCCGGAGGTTCCCCGCTCCGGGCGGAGACCGGGAGCCGTAGGGTGACCAGGGCGAGCGGCCGGCGGCAGCGCACGGGCGGGCAGGGCGTCAAGGGCGGTCCGGACGCCTCGGTCCCGACGTACTCGCTGGTAGCACGCTGAGTCGCGTAGCCACTACGCCACCCCTCGTGCACGTGCATCTGCCCATGCATCGGCATGTGAACACAGCTATGATCCGAGGAAGTTGACACCTACAGCAAGTAACTCGGGGAGCTACCAGTGCATCATGCGCATCACGCGTACAACGGCATGGCAGCCACGGAGCTGCGGGGTGTCGTGTGGCAGAAGAGCAGGCACAGCAATTCCCAGGGATCCTGCGTGGAGTTCGCCAAACTTCCGGGGGGAGGCGTCGCCGTGCGCAACTCGCGCCACCCCGAAGGGCCGGCGCTCGTCTACACGGTCGCAGAGATAGAGGCGATGTTGCTGGGCGTCAAGGACGGGGAGTTCGACCACCTGGTGTGAGTGCGGAGGGTGCGCGCCCACGGTGCACGAGAAGGGCCCCGGCGTGCACCTTGGGTTCAAGGGGTCGTCGCAACACCACTTGGTTTCAGGTGGTGAGTAGATCACGTAGACGCTCGGCTGGGGTATCCCAGCCGAGCGTCTTGCGTGGGCGGCCGTTGAGTTCCTGGGCGACGTGTTCGAGGTCTTCGGGGCTGTGGACGCTCAAGTCGGTGCCCTTTGGAAAGTACTGCCTGAGCAGTCCGTTCGTGTTCTCGTTCGAGCCGCGTTGCCAGGGCGAGGCGGGGTCGCAGAAGTAGACGGACATGCCGGTGGCCATGCTGAACTGCTTGTGGCGTGCCATCTCGCTGCCCTGGTCCCAGGTGAGGGAGCCGCGCAGGTGGGCGGGCAGGGTCTGGATCGTGGCGGTGAGCCCGTCGCGGACGGTCTCGGCGTCGTGGGCTCCGCCGGGCAGGTGGACCAGCATGGTGTAGCGGGTGCTGCGTTCGACCAGGGTGGCGATCGCGGAGCGGCCGCCCGCGCCGATGATCAGGTCGCCTTCCCAGTGCCCGGGCACCGCCCGGTCCTCGACGTCGGCGGGACGGTCACTGATCATCACCATCGGGTCGATGAACCGCGGGGTGCGCCGCTGGGGGTTCCGGCGGGGTTTGCGGCGGGTCCGGCCGGACCGGATGGCTGCCTGCACCTCTCGTTTCAGGCCGCCACGGGCCTGGAAATACAGCGCCTGGTAGACCGTCTCCACGCTCACCCGCATGCTCTCGTCGTCGGGATGTTCTCTGCGTAGAGCGTGGCAGATCTGCTCCGGCGACCACCGCTGGCGCAATCCGTCCTTCACGAAGCTGCGCAGCCGTCCCTCCCGCAGCAGCTTGCGGTCCTTGGGCCGGGGCCTGCGTGCTGCCGCGGCGCGGTGGGCGGCGTAGGGCTGGTAGCCCTCGCTGCCGGAGTTCGCGTCGATCTCCCGCTTGACCGTGCTCGCCGGCCGTCCCAGGACCCGCCCGATCGCCCGCAGCGACTTGCCCGCCGCGCGCAGATCGCGGATCTTCTCGCGCTCGGCCAGTGTCAGATACCGCGGATGCAGCTGCTTTTCCAGGGCTTGCAGGCCCACCGGTGCTGTGGTCACACCGCCCATCGTGACGGTCCCGGTGGTGTAGTCGACACGGCGGCCGTCGGCGTAGGTGCGCGTGGTGCCGCTCTTCTTGACACCCCAGTCCCAGTCCTTGGCCGTGCGCTCGTTCACGCCGACCTGCCGGGCCGCCACCCGGCGTGCGACACCAGCGGCCCGAAGCCGCTCGTACTCGTCACGCCCCGGATGCCGCCGCGGCAGCCGCACCGAGCTTCGTCCGGCCTTCCGAGCCCAGCCGAAGGCAGTGTTCCGGTTCACCCCCAGCTCACGTGCCACCACGGTCACGTTCCCCACGACATCCAGCCGCGCAAGGAAACGCTCCCTCAACCCCGCAAGATCATCGCGCCCAACGGCCACGGTCCTCGTAACTCCCACTGATCGCGGGTGTTGCGAGGACCGTTAGAACCCAAGCACACCGGGGCCCTTCCTGCGTTCTGTGCGGCTACTCCGGTCCGATCCGGAACAGAGCCCACACCACCTTGCCCTGGAGTGTCCCGGCGAGCGGGTGCCAGCCCCAGCTGTCGCTGAACGAGTCCACCAGGAACAGGCCCCGTCCCGACTCGGCGGCGAAGTCCTCCCCGCCGGAGCGCGTCTCCGGGCTTTCCCGACTCGGGTCGCGCACGGCGCACACCAGGCGCGAGGCCCAGCGCATCAAATGCAGTCTGACCGGTGGGTTCTGGCCTTGTTCCTGTGGCGCATCGGCGGGTACCGCGTGGCGCAGCGCATTGGTGACGAGTTCGGAGACGACCAGGGCGACGTCGTCGAAGCGCTCCGTGAGGTCCCAGCGGTCGAGCGTGGTGCTGGTGAACTTCCGTGCCCCGCGGACGGCTTCGTACCGCGCGGGCAGGGCGCAGGAGGCAGAGGTGGAGACGGCGCCGGGGTCGATCGGCGGAAGGCCCTGCCGTAAAGGCTCGAGCACGGTCGATCCATTCGTCCCCATGCGAGGCACTCCCGGGAATCGCGACTGTGGTGCGACAACACGACAACACGAACGAGTACGCGGCTGCGCGGGCTCCATGGTTCCCAATGCGCGCACTGGATGCAAGGGCAGATGCACGTGCACGCGCCGGACCTGTCCGTCCACGTGCCGAATCTATGCATAAGTCGTCCACACGATGAGGGGAACTTCCCGCGAACTGCATGCACTGTGCCCGCGGATGCCCGGAAGTCGTCGTCTTTCCGTAATCGAATGTGTACGCGCTGAAGCGTTTGGTGGCAGAATCCGGGGCTCGACGGGGGCTCGACACCGTAAAGGGGAGGCTGGGAGCCGTGGCCGCAGGCGAATCGAGCGGAGCGAGCGGGAGTGTGGTGCGACGCATCCTGCTGGGCTCCCAGCTGAGGCGGTTGCGCGAGTCGCGCGGGATCACCCGCGAGGCAGCCGGCTACTCCATCCGCGCGTCCGAATCCAAGATCAGCCGCATGGAGTTGGGACGGGTGAGCTTCAAGACCAGGGACATCGAGGATCTGCTCACCCTCTACGGGGTGGGGGACGAGGCCGAGCGCAGTGCGCTCCTCGGGCTCGCCCGCGAGGCCAACCTGGCCGGCTGGTGGCACAGCTTCGGTGACGTCCTGCCCGGCTGGTTCCAGACGTACATCGGTCTGGAGGGTGCCGCCTCCCTCATCCGCGTCTACGAAGTGCAGTTCGTGCACGGCCTGTTGCAGACCGAGGCGTACGCCCAGGCCGTCGTCTCCCGGGGCATGCCGAACGCCACGCCCGCCGAGATCGACCGTCGGGTCGCGCTGCGCCTGGAGCGCCAGAAGGTGCTCGTCTCCGAACAGGCCCCCCGGCTCCACGCCGTCCTGGACGAGGCCGCACTGCGCCGCCCCTACGGTGACCGGTCCGTCATGCAGGGGCAGTTGAGGCACCTCATCGAGATCTCCGAGCACCCCGGCGTGACGCTCCAGGTCATGCCGTTCAGCTTCGGCGGTCACGCCGGCGAGAGCGGGGCCTTCACGATGCTGAGCTTCCCCGAGTCCGACCTCTCCGACATCGTCTACCTCGAACAGCTCACCGGTGCCCTCTACCTCGACAAGCGCGAGGAGGTCGCCCAGTACCGGCAGGTGATGGAGAAGCTCCAGGAGTACGGTCCGGATCCGGCCGAAAGTCGTGACCTTCTTCGGGGACTCCTCCAACTCTCCTGATACATCAGTACGATGACGCAACATCAGTCGCACTGCCGGTAGCGGGTAGAGGGGTCTCAACCATGTCGCACTTCACCGACCTGGCTCATCAGTACATCGACGGTGAGTGGAAGCCCGGCAGCGGTTCGTGGGACATCATCGACTTCAACCCGTACAGCGGGGAGAAGCTGGCTTCGATCACCATCGCCACCGCCGACGAGGTCGACCGTGCCTACCGGGCCGCCGAGCGCGCCCAGGCCGCGTGGGCCGAGACCAATCCCTACACGCGCCGGCTCGTCTTCGAGCGCGCGCTGCGGATCGTCGAGGACCGCGAGGAGGAGCTCGCCGAGACGATCATCGCCGAGCTCGGTGGCACCCGGCTGAAGGCGGCCTTCGAGCTGCACCTCGCCAAGGAGTTCCTGCGCGAGGCGATCCAGTTGGCGCTGCGCCCCGAGGGCCGCATCCTGCCCTCACCGGTCGACGGCAAGGAGAACCGCGTCTACCGGGTCCCGGTCGGCGTCGTCGGCGTCATCTCCCCCTTCAACTTCCCCTTCCTGCTCTCGATCAAGTCGGTCGCGCCCGCCCTGGCGCTCGGCAACGCCGTCGTCCTCAAGCCGCACCAGAACACCCCGATCTGCGGCGGCACGCTGGTCGCCAAGGTCCTGGAGGAGGCCGGCCTGCCGGCCGGTCTGCTGAACGTCGTCGTCACCGACATCGCGGAGATCGGCGACGTGCTCCTGACCCACCCGGTCCCGAAGGTCATCTCCTTCACCGGCTCCGACCGGGTCGGCCGGCACGTCGCCACGGTCTGCGCACAGAACTTCAAGCAGGCCATCCTCGAACTCGGCGGCAACAGCGCCCTGATCGTCCTCGACGACGCCGACGTCGACTACGCGGTGGACGCGGCGGTCTTCAGCCGCTTCGTGCACCAGGGGCAGGTCTGCATGGCCGCCAACCGCATCCTGGTGGACCGCTCCCTGGAGGAGGAGTTCACCGCGAAGTTCGTGGCGAAGGTGCAGACCCTGCGCGTCGGCGACCCGGCCGACCCCGCCACCCACATCGGTCCGCTCATCAACTCCCAGCAGGCCGAGGCGGTCTCCTCGGTCGTCGAGCAGACGGTGGCGGCCGGCGCGACGGCGCTGCTGCACGGCAAGGTCGAGGGCAACCTGGTCTCCCCGTCCGTGCTCACCGGCCTTGCCGCCGACTCCCCCGTCCTGGGCCAGGAGATCTTCGGCCCGGTCGCGCTGATCGTTCCCTTCGACGGCGAGGAGGAGGCCGTGCGGATCGCCAACGACACCCCTTACGGGCTCAGCGGCGCCGTCCACACCGGGGACGTCGAGCGGGGCGTGCGGATGGCCAGGCGCATCCACACCGGCATGATCCACATCAACGACGGCACCGTGCACGACGAGCCGATCGTGCCCTTCGGCGGCGAGAAGCACTCGGGCATCGGGCGGCTCAACGGCGAGGCGATGGTGGAGGCCTTCACCACCCAGAAGTGGATCTCCATCCAGCACGGCCGGAGCCGTTTCCCCTTCTAGGACGGAAACCGTCCTAGATCCTCCGTACCGTGGGCGGAGCACACGAAGTCCTCGCCCACGGAAGGTGGTCCCCCATGGTTGCCCTTGTCCCCGCTGAGGCCCCCGGCGACGAGCGCGGCGCGTTCCTCAACTTCATCGAGGCCCAGCGCGCCGCACTCCGCCGGGCGCTCCTCGGGCTCACCGAGGAGCAGGCGGCGAGCCGGCCCAGCGCCAGCGAGCTCAGCCTCTCCGGCCTGGTCAAGCACGTCGCGGAGGTGGAGCTGAACTGGCTCCGCCTCGCCCAGCAGCAGCCGAACGAACGGCAGCGCGCCGAAGGGACCTGGGAGGAGGGCTTCCGGCTCGTCGACGGCGAGACGATCCCCGAGGTCATCGGGTTCTGGACGGACGTCGCCAAGCAGACGGACGCGTTCGTCCGCTCCGTGCCGAACCTCGACGACACCTTCCCGCTGCCGCCCGCGCCCTGGTTCCCGAAGGACGGGCGGGTGTCCGTGCGCTGGATGCTGCTGCACCTGGTCCAGGAGATGGGGCGGCACGCCGGCCACGCCGACGTCATCCGCGAGTCGCTGGACGGCAAGGGGTCCTTCGAGCTGATCGCGGAGGAGCAGGGGCGCTGACCCCCGCCGCGTACTCTGGTCGGAATTGACGCGGAGGTACGTGGGATGTCGGCGATCCGTCTGCTCGTCCTGGGCGCGGTCAAGCAGCACGGCCGCGCCCACGGCTACCAAGTGCGGAGCGACCTGGAGTACTGGGGCGCGCACGAGTGGTCCCGCGCCAAGCCGGGCTCCATCTACCACGCCCTGAAGCAGATGGCGAAGCAGGGACTGCTGCACCCGCACGAGGTCGCGCCGAGCACCGCGGGCGGGCCGCCGCGGGTCGAGTACGAGCTGACGGACCAGGGTGCCCAGGAGTACTTCGCGCTGCTCCGCGAGGCCCTGGCCACGTACGACCAGCAGGTGGACGTGTTGTCGGCGGCCATCGGCTTCATGGTGGACCTGCCCCGGGCGGAGGTCACGGAGCTGTTGCGCCGACGGGTGCGGGCGCTCGACGCGTGGCGGGCGGAGGTCACCGACCACTACGTGCCGGAGGGCGGCCCGGAACGACTCGGTCACATCGGCGAGATCATGCACCTGTGGGTCCGCTCCGCGGACGCCGGCAAGGAGTGGACGCTCGGCCTGATCGAGCGGATCGAGGGCGGGGCGTACGTGTTCGCGGGCGAGGGCGAACCCTTCGTGGGGGTGCTGGCGGACGGTCAGGAGAACCCGTACGCCACCTGACCCTCCTGGGTGACGGGGGCCTCAGCGCCGCGCCTTGCCCCGTTCGTCGAGTTCGAGCAGCGGACGGCCGGTGACGATCAGCCAGGCCGGTAGCGAGGCCAGGCAGAGCATGGCCAGCATGGGCGGGGAAGCGGCGATGACGGCGCCGGTGAAGAGGCTGAGCCAGCCTTGCCGGGTGGTGGCGAGCAGCACGCCGAGGACGCCCGCGGAGACGGCCACGGTCGGATGGACCTCGGGCACGAGGGCCTGGACGAGCGCTCCGAACGCCGCGCCGACGAAGACCGCGGGGAAGATCCGGCCGCCCCGGAAGCCGCAGGAGGCGGCGACGAGGAGGGCGAAGAGCTTCACGACCGCCATCTTGGCCAGGTCGCCGGAGGACCAGCTGCCGATCGAGGCGGAGAGCTCCTTGACCTCGTCCAGGCCCTTGAAGAGGGTCAGCGGTCCGCCGAGCGCCCCGAGCAGACCGAGGAGCAGACCGCCGATCGGCAGCATCAGCATGGGGTGCCGGAGCCGTCGGAAGGCGGCGTGGACGTACGGGAAGAGGTAGCAGGAGACGAGGCCGAAGGCGGCTGCGGCGGAAGCGATCAGCAGGGTGGCGAGGAGGTCGTCGAAGCCGGGGTCGTTCAGGGCCGGGAGCCCCATGTCGAAGGTGGGCTCGGCGAGCAGCTGGGTGGTTGCGGCGCCGGCGCCGGCGGCGACGAGCGGAGCGAAGAGCCGGTCCCAGAGGGAGCCGCGGCCCGGCTGTCCGACCAGGGCCTCGGAGATGACCAGGGCGGCTGCCACCGGCGTGCCGAAGAGGGCGCCGATGGTGGCCGAGGAGGCCAGCCCGACCCAGGCGGCGGCCGGCACGGCGGGGGCCGCCCGGTGGCCGATCCAGTAGACGAGGGCGATGTTGGCGCCGATGATCGGGTTCTCGGGGCCGAGGCTGACACCGCCGGCCAGTGCCAGGGTGCTCGCGACCAGCAGGCCCGGCACCACCACGAGGCCGAGGGGCACTCCGCCGAGCCCCTCGGAGGCCGGGTCGGGGCCCGCGTGCCCCGGTGCCTTCCACACGACGAGGCCCACGGCGATGCCCGTCGCCGTGAGCATGATGATCATCCAGAGCGAGGAGTAGTTCCCGATGCCGAGCGCGTCCGGCAGGTCCCCCCAGAGCACGTCCTGGAACTGCTCGGCGAGGGCGCTGATCCCGAGGTACAGCAGGCCCGCCACCACCCCGACGATGAGGGCGGGCAGGATCTGGGGGAGCAGGGTGCGGGCGGGCGTCTCCGGGGGAGACGCGGGTTGATCGGTGGCCACCGACCCACCATAAGTGAGCAAAAGCCCCACAATGCCCCGAGCAACGCCCGCGTCGGTGCACGTGCCTCACGTCGCGTCAGCTCGCGCCGCACCCGCCGCCGGGGAATCCGACGAGGGCCCGTCCCCGAGGGGTGGACGCCCGCGCCCAGGCCGGAGGGGTCGACCGGCTCGGGTCCGTGGCGCGATCACCACCGCGGTGCCGTACGCGCACACCTCCGTGCCCACGTCCGCCGCCTCCGCCGGGTCGAAGTGGAACGTCAGCCTCAGGTCCGTGGCGCGATCACCACCGCGGTGCCGTACGCGCACACCTCCGTGCCCACGTCCGCCGCCTCCGTCACGTCGAAGCGGAACATCAGCACGGCGTTCGCCCCGCGCGCCTTCGCCTGGTCCACCAGGCGCTGCATCGCCTGGTTGCGGGTCTGCACCAGGGTCTTCGTCAGTCCCTTCAGCTCCCCGCCGACCATCGACTTCAAGCCCGCACCGATCTGGCTGCCCAGATGGCGGGAGCGCACGGTGAGTCCGAAGACCTCGCCGATCACCTGGCGGACCTCGAAGCCCGGCACGTCGTTCGTCGTCACCACCAGCACGTCGGCCTGCGGTCCCTGACCGCCCCCGAATTCGTCGATGCCCATCGGCACGCACCTCCTGACACCCAAGACTCGGGCCGCCGGCCCCGCTCCGCATCCCGTGTGGGCCGGGTGGAACTGGGGGCCTTCGGACCGCGTTGATAGCTTGGGGCCCGTCGCCCCCCTCACGCTTGGGCCGGCCGCCCCCCAAGCCCCCACCGACCGCAGGAGCCCGGAACCGTGAACACGCTTGCCCTCGGACCGAGCTGGCTGGACCCGGACTATCTGATCCAGACCTTTGGTCTGATCGGTGTCCTGGCCATCGTCTTCGCCGAATCCGGCCTCCTCATCGGGTTCTTCCTGCCCGGCGATTCGCTGCTCTTCACCACCGGCCTGCTTGTCACCACGGGCAAGCTCGACCAGCCGCTCTGGCTGGTGTGCACCCTGGTGGTGGCCGCCGCCGTCATCGGCGACCAGGTCGGCTACCTCTTCGGCCGGAAGGTCGGCCCGGCCCTCTTCAAGCGCCCCGACTCCAAGCTCTTCAAGCAGGAGAACGTCGAGAAGGCGCACGAGTTCTTCGAGAAGCACGGCCCGAAGTCGCTGATCCTGGCCCGTTTCGTCCCCATCGTCCGGACCTTCACGCCGATCATCGCCGGCGTCAGCCGGATGAACTACCGCTCCTTCATCATCTTCAACGTCATCGGCGGCGTCCTCTGGGGCGCCGGCGTGACCCTGCTCGGCGCCTCCCTCGGCAAGATCGAGTTCGTTCACCAGCACATCGAGGCGATCCTCGTCGGCATCGTGCTGGTCTCCGTGATCCCGGTCGCCATCGAGATCCTGCGCGCCCGCTCCCAGGGCAGGAAGAACCCGCCCCAGAGCGACCACGACGCCCCTGGCACCCCCAATCCGCAGGCCCCCCGCGGGCGGCACGCCAAGCGGTAGACCGCCCGGAAGGCGCTAGAAACCCCGGGTGCGCTTCGCCGCGCGCCGTGCCGCCGCCGCACCCGGGGCCTGCATGAAGAGGCGTGCCAGCTCCCCTCCCAGGTTCACGCCGATCGCGATCGCCAGGGCGATCGCCGCCGCCTTCGCCAGATAGGCGAAGCCCTGGTCCAGGCTGTTCTGGGCGATCGAGAGGACTCCGAAGTACGTCGCCGAACCGGGCAGCAGCGGCCCGATCGCCGCCGTCACGTACGGCAGCGAAGACGTGTGGCGGTAGCGGGCGACCAACTGCCCGAACAGGCCCACCAGACCGGCCGCCACCGCCGTCGCCATCACCGTCGACCCTTCGGCGGTCACCGCGATCGACGCGTAGACCACCCAGGCCACCCCGCCGTTCAGCGTCGCGAACAGCACCGTCGCCCGTGACTGCTGCAACAGGATCGCGAAGGTCGCGCACAACACCATCGACGCCAGGATCTGCGTCACCGGCCGCTCCACCGCCCGCAGCAGCCCCTCCGGGTTCAGCTGGGCGCCGAACTGCACCGACACGTACAGCACCGACAGCACGCCCACCACGATCGCGACGAAGAAGTACGTGACCTCCAGGAGGCGTGCCGACGCCGTGATGTAGAAGCCGGTCAGACCGTCCTGCACCGCCGCGACCAGGGCCCTTCCCGGGATCAGCGCGAACAGGCCACCGGTGATCACCGCGGACGGCCGCAGGCCCGCGTGCAGCAGCGTCAGCAGCACCCCCATCGCCGCCGGCGGCATCGCCGCCACCAGGAACTGGTAGAACTCCGGCAGCCCGCGCCCCGCGCACAACCATGCCAGCCGGTCGCCGAGGACCGCACCCAGTGCCGCCACGAAGAAGACCGTGACACCACCGCCCAGCAGCACCGATGCCGCCCCCGCCAGAACGCCGGCCGCCACCGTGAGGGCCCAGCCCGGGTACGGGTGCCGGTTGCGCCGGATCTCCGCGAGCCTCCGGTAGGCCTCCTCGGGCGTCACCTCGTGCGCCCGCGCGTTCAGGTCCGCGAGTAGTTGGTAGACCGCCGCGAGCCGCGTGTAGTCCGTGCCCCGGCGCCGTACCGTCCGGTTCGCCGTGATCGGGTCGTCCACCAGCGACGGCTGGTAGGTGACGGACAACAGCGTGAACGTGACCGTCGGCTCCACCCGGTCCAGACCGTACGAGCGGCAGACCACGAACATCGCCGCCTCGACGTCCTCCGCGCCCTCACCGCCCGCGAGCAGCAGCTCGCCGATGCGCAGCGTCAGGTCGAGCACGCGCGGCACCGACGGACCCGGCTCGTCCTCCGCCTTGCGGGGCGCCTCCGGCACCGGCCGCTCGCCGACCGGGAGCCGCAGCATGGTCCGCATCCGGTCCTGCCACGGGGCGTCATGGGAGAGCCGCACCATCGGCATTCCGGCGGCCGGGGTGAACGCGGGCGGGGAGGTCTTCGAGGAGTACGTGGCCGGAGGGGCGAACGCCGAACCCTCCGGCTCGTGCAGCGGTTCCGTCGTCAGGCCCGGCGGAAGAGCGAACTCCGACGTCGCGTGCTCCTCCTCGGGCGGCGCGGGCGGCTCCACCCCGGCCGGCGCCACGAAGGCGCTCCGCGCCTCGTCCGACTGCGGCTTCCGGTCCTCCAGGGCCTGCTCGGCGCCCTCCGGCTCCGCCACCACTCTCTCCGCTCCTGCTCGGGACTCTTCAGACCTCAGAATCGTGGATTCCAGTGTGGACTCCTGCGGCCCCGCCTACCCGAGAGGGGGAATCCCATGACCCGCACCGTTGAGTTTCCCGACGGGAGGACCGTCGCCCGGAGCCCGTGCCGGTCCCGGCGGCCGGCACCGGCGTCCCGCACCGGAGCCGCCGTCGCGTGCGAAAGGCGGTGCACCCCGAGGGGCGCACCGCCTTTCACGCGATCACGGAAGCCGGGGCTCAGTGGCCGCCCTGCTCCTTGAAGCGCGCGTACGACTTCTCGACCTCGGCCTCGGCCTCGGCGCGACCGACCCAGTCGGCGCCCTCGACCGACTTGCCCGGCTCCAGGTCCTTGTAGACCTCGAAGAAGTGCTGGATCTCCAGGCGGTCGAACTCCGCCACGTGGTGGATGTCCCGCAGGTGCTCCATGCGCGGGTCCGTCGCCGGCACGCACAGCAGCTTGTCGTCGCCGCCGGCCTCGTCCGTCATGCGGAACATGCCGATGGCGCGGCACTTGATGAGGCAGCCCGGGAAGGTCGGCTCGTCGAGGATCACGAGCGCGTCCAGCGGGTCGCCGTCCTCGCCGAGGGTGTTCTCGACGAAGCCGTAGTCGGTCGGGTAGGCCGTCGAGGTGAAGAGACGACGGTCCAGACGGATACGGCCGGTCTCGTGGTCGACCTCGTACTTGTTACGCGATCCCTTGGGGATCTCGATGGTGACGTCGAACTCCACGGGTGGCTCCTCCTGAATCAACACAAGTGAATGCTCGCGACGACGCGCGGTGATTAAGTGTCCCTCACGCACGTGTGTGATCGCGAAAGGGGCTGGTCAGCAATGCCGGAGCCGAGAACGTGGCAGCTCGCGACGGGCTCCGCTGCCCTCGGTCTCGCCCTGGCCGTCGCGGCGGTGACCGCTGCCGGACCATGGGACGGGGGCCAGCGTACGGCCGAGCGGGCCCGCGCCGCCGCCCCCGTGGCGGGTGGCACGCGTCACGCCCCGCCCCCGCCCCCGGCCGCCGCCGCCCCGCGCCGTCCCGCACCCGCCCCCAGCGCCCCCGGCGTCCTCGCCGCCCTGCACGCCCCGGCCCCCGCCGGCCGCACCCCCGACCTCGCCGCCGCCCTCGTCCCGCTCCTCGCCGACCCCGGCCTCGGCCCGCTCCGCACCGCCTCCGTCGTCGACACCGCCACCGGCAGGCAGGTGTACGGGGAAGGCGCGGGAACCCCCATGACCCCCGCCTCCACCATCAAGATCGCCACCGTCACCGCCGTGCTCTCCGCCCTCGGCCCCGACCACCGCATCGCCACCACCGTCACCGCCGCCCCCGACGGCCGGACCGTCACCCTCACCGGCGGTGGTGATCCCACCCTCGATCCGGCCCGACTGAAGGCCCTCGCCGCCGATACCGCCCGCGCCCTCAAGGCCCGCGGCCACACCTCGGTACGCCTCGCCTACGACACGAGCCTCTATCGGGGGCCCGTCCGCCACCCCATCGGTCCCAACGAGAACATCGCCCCCGTCGTCGCCCTCATGACCCGCGAAGGGCGCCTCGACGACAGCCACAAGGGCCCCGCCCCCCGCGCCGTCGACCCCGCGGGCGACACCGCCGCCGCCTTCGCCGAGCTCCTCACCGCCGCCGGCGTCGAGGTCGCCGGCGCCCCCGCTCCCGGCCGCACCCCGGCCCGGCCCCCTCTCGCCCGCACGTTCTCCGCCCCCCTCGCCGACCTGGTCGAGCGCACCCTCACGAACAGCGACAACGACCTCGCGGAGGCCCTTGCCCGGCAGACCGCCCTCGCCCGCAAGCAGCCCGCGAGCTTCGCGGGGGGCGAGAAGGCCGTCCACGACGAGCTCGCCGGACTCGGCCTCCCCGTCGTCGGCGCCCGCTTCGCCGACGGCAGCGGGCTCGACCGCCGCGACCGCGTCTCGGCCGCCCTCCTCACCGCCCTCCTCACCCGGGCGGCCGACCCCGCAAGCCCCACCCTGCGCCCGCTCCTCACCGGGCTGCCCGTCGGGGGCTTCACCGGCACCCTCGCCGGTCGCTTCGACAGCGCTCCCGCCGCCGCGGGTGCCGGACTGGTCCGCGCCAAGACCGGCACGCTCACCGGCGTCAACACGCTCGCCGGGACCGTCGTCACCGCGGACGGCCGCCTCCTCGCCTTCGCGTTCCTCGCCGGTCGCACCCGCTCCCCGTACGAGGCGCAGCCCGCCCTCGACCGGCTGGCCGCAGCCCTGGCCGACCGGGGCTGATCCCGGCCGGCCGGGTCCCCCGGCCATTCCGGCGGGACCGGTTCCGACCCGCACCGAACCCTCACCGAAGAGGCGTGGAGCCCGTACGGTTGACGCATGACGAGCATCGGTGGTGCAGGCACGTCCGGGATGGTCGACTGGAACCTCGCGGTGGCGACCGCGACCCGCCTCGCGCGTCCCGGTCCCGAGGTCAGCCGCGACGAGGCCCGCGAGGTCGTCGCCGAACTCCGTAGACACGCCAAGGCGTCCGAAGAGCACGTCCGCGCCTACACCCGGATGATCCCCGAGGGTGCCGAACCCCACGACGCCCCCGTCCTCGTCGTCGACCGCGCCGGCTGGATCCGGGCCAACGTCGCCGGATTCCGGGAGCTCCTCACCCCGCTCCTCGGCAAGATGCAGGAGCGCCGCGCCGGCAACCCCGGCAGCGCCGTCCTCGGAGCCGTCGGCGGCAAGGTCACCGGCGTCGAGCTCGGCATGCTGCTGTCCTTCCTCGCCTCCCGCATCCTCGGGCAGTACGAGACCTTCGCCCCCGCCACCCGCGAACTCCCCGCCGGACCGGACGGCGGCGGCCGGCTGCTCCTCGTCGCCCCCAACATCGTCCACGTCGAGCGCGAGCTCGACGTCTCCCCCCACGACTTCCGGCTCTGGGTCTGCCTCCACGAGGAGACCCACCGCACCCAGTTCACCGCCGTCCCCTGGCTCCGCGATCACCTGCAGGGCGAGATCCAGTCGTTCCTCGCCGCCACCGACGTCGACCCCGGCACCGTCGTCGAGCGCCTCCGCGAGGCCGCCCAGGCCCTCGCCGGGGGGCGTCCCGAGGGGGAGCGGGGGGAGCCCTCCCCGTCCTTCGTCGAGCTCGTCCAGACCCCCGAACAGCGCGAGGTCCTCGGCCGGCTCACCGCCGTCATGTCCCTCCTCGAAGGCCACGCCGACTACGTCATGGACGGCGTGGGGCCCGAGGTGGTGCCCTCCGTCGCCGAGATCCGCGAGAAGTTCCAGGCCCGCCGTGCCCGCGGAGCCTCCCGCCTCGACCTCGCCCTGCGCCGGCTCCTCGGCCTCGACGCCAAGCTCCGCCAGTACCGCGACGGCGAGCGCTTCGTCCGGGCCGTCGTCGACCAGGTCGGCATGGACGGCTTCAACCGGGTGTGGACCTCGCCCAATACGCTCCCCACCAAGGCGGAGATCGCGGCCCCCGCCGATTGGATCGCGCGGGTGCACCGCAGGGCAGACTCCTGAGGCGGGCGCGACGCACGGAACGGAAGCACCGCGGAACATCCCGCCAATCACCCATCTGAGGGACCCTGACCATGGGGTGAGGCGTGCAATGCTCGGGTAACGGCCGGGTTTCTGTCACCATCGACGCACTCTGAGTGACCAAACCCCCCTTTCCGACCGTTAAGACTCCGACCGAGGCACCCCACCCCATCACGAAGGGCACCGGACATGGGTCCCCATCCTGCGGTCGCGGCGATACGCCTGGCGGTCCGCCGCGTACTCCACGACGTCATCACCGAACACGCCACCACGGATGCCGAGCACACCCCCCTGGTGCTCGTCGCCTGCTCCGGAGGCGCCGATTCCATGGCGCTCGCCTCCGCCCTCGCCTTCGAGGCCCGCAAACTTCCCGTGCGCGCCGGCGGCATCACCGTCGACCACGGCCTCCAGGACGGCTCCGACGTCCGTGCCGTCGAGGTCGCCGGACGCATGACCGCCCTCGGCCTCACCCCGGCCGAAGCCGTCACCGTCACCGTCGGCCACGAGTCCACGGCGGCGGCCCACGGCGCCTCCTACGCGGGAGGCGGGCGACGGGTCGGCCCCGAGGCAGCCGCCCGCGACGCCCGCTACGCAGCCCTCGACGCCGCCGCGGAGCGCCACGGCGCCGCCGCCGTCCTGCTCGGTCACACCCGTGACGACCAAGCGGAGACGGTGCTCCTCGGCCTCGCCCGCGGCTCCGGCATCCGCTCCCTCTCCGGCATGGCCGCCGTCTCCGGCGCCGCCCGCCGGTACCGGCGCCCCTTCCTGCAGCTCGACCGCCAGACCGTCCGCAAGGCGTGCATCGCGCAGGAACTCGCGGTCTGGGACGATCCGCACAACAGCGATCCCGCCTACACCCGCTCGCGGCTGCGCCACGAGGGACTCCCCGCCCTCGAGAAGGCCCTCGGCAAGGGGGTCGTCGAAGCCCTCGCCCGAACGGCCCAGCTCTCCCGGGACGACGCCGACGCCCTCGACACCTGGGCCGCCGACGCCGAGACCGCCGTACGCGACGCCGCGGGCGCCCTCGAATGCGCCAAGCTCTTCGGGCTGCCCCCCGCCGTACGCCGCCGCGTCCTGCGTCGCGCCGTCATCGCCGAGGGCGCCCCCGCCGGATCTCTCTTCGCCCGACACATCGAAGAAGTCGACCGGCTCATCACCGGATGGCGCGGCCAAGGCGCCATCAACCTGCCCGGCCGCGTCGAAGCACGCCGGCAGGGTGGCAGACTGGTCATCCGGCAAGGCTGACGCACGCTGCAACGAAAGTGACCCGGGTGAACGAGAAGGACATGGGCACCGACCTCCAGTCGGTGCTCATCACCAAGGAAGAGATCGACGCCAAGCTGGCAGAGCTGGCCGCGAAGATCGATGCGGAATACGCGGGCAAGGACCTGCTCATCGTCGGAGTCCTCAAGGGCGCCGTGATGGTGATGGCGGATCTGGCTCGCGCCCTTTCCACCCCCGTCACCATGGACTGGATGGCCGTCTCGTCCTACGGCGCCGGCACCCAGTCCTCGGGCGTCGTCCGGATCCTCAAGGACCTGGACACCGACATCAAGGGCAAGCACGTCCTGATCGTCGAGGACATCATCGACTCCGGTCTGACCCTGTCCTGGCTGCTCTCGAACCTCGGTTCGCGCGAGCCCGCCTCCCTGGAGGTGTGCACCCTTCTGCGCAAGCCGGAGGCCGCGAAGGTCGCCATCGACGTCAAGTGGATCGGCTTCGACATCCCCAACGAGTTCGTCGTCGGTTACGGCCTCGACTACGCCGAGAAGTACCGGAACCTTCCGTTCGTCGGCACGCTCGCCCCGCACGTCTACGGCGGCTGAGACCGCCCCCGTACGGGGAACCCGCACCGCCTTCCCTCCGTTGAACCATGGGAAGGCGGTCAAGGGCGACGATGCTGAGGTACCGTCCGAAGAACAGCTTTTTCACACAGCAGCTCTTACAGCAGCATTTTCCTACGGGCAGGAGGGACGGAGCGTTCTCGCTCCGTATGGATGGACGTGAAGCGATACTTCCGTGGGCCGGTCATGTGGATCGTGCTGGCCGTCCTCGCCGTGGTCGTGCTGATGCAGGTCGTCGGCTCGTCCGAGGGCTACAAGACGGTGGACACCAGCAAGGTCGTCCAGGCGATCGACAAGAACCAGGTCAAATCCGCACAGCTCACCACTGGTGACGAGCAGGCCGTCAAGATCGAGCTCATCGACGGCCAGAAGATCGACAAGAGCAGCAAGGTCCAGGCCAGCTACATCGGCACGCAGGGCGCCGACCTCGCCGACAAGCTGCAGGACAAGTTCGAGGCCGGACAGATCGAGGGCGGTTACACCGTCTCCCCCAAGGAGCAGTCTCCGCTCCTCTCGATCCTGTTCTCCCTCCTGCCCATCGTCCTCATCGTGCTCGTCTTCCTCTTCCTGATGAACCAGATGCAGGGCGGCGGCTCCCGCGTCATGCAGTTCGGCAAGTCCAAGGCGAAGCTCATCACCAAGGACACGCCGAAGACGACCTTCGCCGACGTGGCCGGCTCCGACGAGGCCGTCGAGGAGCTCCACGAGATCAAGGAATTCCTTCAGGAGCCCGCGAAGTTCCAGGCCGTCGGCGCCAAGATCCCCAAGGGCGTCCTGCTCTACGGCCCGCCCGGAACCGGCAAGACGCTCCTCGCGCGCGCCGTGGCCGGCGAGGCCGGCGTGCCGTTCTACTCGATCTCCGGCTCCGACTTCGTCGAGATGTTCGTCGGCGTCGGCGCCTCCCGTGTCCGTGACCTCTTCGAGCAGGCCAAGGCCAATGCTCCGGCGATCGTCTTCGTCGACGAGATCGACGCCGTCGGACGCCACCGCGGCGCCGGCCTCGGCGGCGGCCACGACGAGCGCGAGCAGACGCTCAACCAGCTCCTCGTCGAGATGGACGGCTTCGACGTCAAGGGTGGGGTCATCCTCATCGCGGCCACGAACCGTCCGGACATCCTCGACCCCGCCCTCCTGCGGCCCGGTCGCTTCGACCGGCAGATCGCCGTCGACCGCCCGGACATGCAGGGCCGTCTGGAGATCCTCAAGGTCCACCAGAAGGGCAAGCCGGTCGCCCCGGACGTCGACCTCGGCGCCGTCGCCCGTCGCACCCCCGGCTTCACCGGCGCGGACCTCTCCAACGTCCTCAACGAGGCGGCGCTCCTCACCGCCCGCAGCGACCAGAAGCTGATCGACAACAAGGCGCTGGACGAGGCGATCGACCGTGTGGTCGCGGGCCCGCAGAAGCGGACCCGGATCATGTCGGACAAGGAGAAGAAGATCACCGCGTACCACGAGGGCGGCCACGCCCTGGTCGCGGCGGCCTCGCCGAACTCCGACCCCGTCCACAAGATCACCATCCTGTCCCGCGGTCGTGCGCTGGGCTACACGATGGTCCTGCCGGACGAGGACAAGTACTCCACCACCCGCAACGAGATGCTCGACCAGCTGGCCTACATGCTGGGCGGCCGGGCGGCCGAGGAGCTCGTCTTCCACGACCCGACCACGGGCGCGGCGAACGACATCGAGAAGGCAACGGCCACCGCCCGCGCCATGGTCACCCAGTACGGCATGACCGAGCGTCTCGGTGCCATCAAGTTCGGCGGCGACAACACCGAGCCCTTCCTCGGCCGTGAGATGGCCCACCAGCGCGACTACTCGGAAGAGGTCGCGGCGCTGGTCGACGAAGAGGTCAAGAAGCTCATCGAGACCGCGCACAACGAGGCCTGGGAGATCCTGGTCGAGAACCGCGACGTCCTCGACAACCTGGTCCTCGCCCTGCTGGAGAAGGAGACCCTGGGCAAGGAGGAGATCGCCGAGATCTTCGCCCCCATCGTCAAGCGCCCGGCCCGACCCGCCTGGACCGGTTCGGCCCGTCGCACCCCGTCCACGCGTCCGCCGGTGCTCTCCCCCAAGGAGCTCGCCCTGACGAACAGCGCGAACGGCACGGCGGCCCCGACGGTGGACACCACCAAGGGCATTGACATCGCCCCGGTGGACACCCCGGAGGACTGACCCCCCGGCACCCCCGGAATGGAAGCCGCGCCCCCATAGGTTTTAGCCTGTGGGGGCGCGGCTCTTCGCGCACCGAGTGCAGACGGAACGAGGCAGAGATGACCGACCCGGTGACGCTGGACGGCGAGGGCACGATCGGCGACTTCGACGAGAAGCGCGCCGAGAACGCCGTACGGGAGCTCCTCATCGCGGTCGGCGAGGATCCTGACCGTGAGGGCCTGCAGCAGACGCCCGCACGCGTTGCGCGTGCGTACAGGGAGTTGCTGGCGGGCATGCGCCAGGAGCCCGAGGACGTCCTGACCACTACTTTTGATCTTGGTCACGACGAGATGGTCCTCGTGAAGGACATAGAACTCGTCAGCTTCTGCGAGCATCATCTGCTCCCGTTCCACGGGGTGGCCCACGTGGGGTACATCCCTGCGGAAAGCGGCAAGATCACGGGGCTCTCGAAGCTGGCGCGCCTGGTCGACGTCTTCGCGCGGCGCCCGCAGGTCCAGGAGCGCCTGACGACCCAGATCGCCGATTCGCTGATGAAGATCCTTGAGGCCCGTGGGGCGATCGTCGTGATCGAGGCCGAGCACATGTGCATGTCGCTCCGCGGCATTCGCAAGCCGGGCGCGAAGACGACGACCTCGGCGGTGCGCGGTCAGCTTCGGGACGCCACGACGCGCGCCGAGGCCATGTCACTGATACTGGCCCGCTAGACGCCACGGGGAGCGGCCCCGGCCGGCATGACCCGGTCGGCGGACCGGGGGCGGCTCCCCTGCCGGGGCCTGACGGCCCTCAGGCGGCCGGGGACCGGTTCCCGTCGTTGTCCTCCGGGAGCTTGCAGACCCGCTCCAGGAAGAGGGCGGCGGCGATGACGGCGATGCCCGCCGCGACCGAGAGGGCCGCATGGATGGCCTGGTCGCGACGGGCCGGGACCTCCAGGGAGCCGAGGAGGAAGACGCCCGTGCCGCCGTACATGCCGGCGACGAGGGCGGCGACCAGCGCGCTCGCCTGTCCGAAGACCACCGCGCGGGCGGCCATCAGGGGTTCGACGCCCTTGGCCCCGGGGCGGCGCTCCCGCTGGGCCTTGAGACGGGCGCGGATCGACAGGGCGGTCGCGGTCAGGATGACGGCGATCACGGTGAGGACGATGGGCGCCGCGACCGGCACGCCCGGAAGGGTGCCGACCGCGTTCCACAGCTGGGCGCCGCCCCAGGAGAGGACGCCCGCCGCGAGGAACAGTCCGGCGAGCACCTTCAGCCGCAGTTGTTTCACCGGGTGTCCTTCGTGTGGTCGCGGAGGCGGTCTGCCACGAGCGTAACGACTACTCGGGCAGACGGAGTTCCAGGTCGGCACGGGGAGTGACGCCCTCCCGGCCGACGGCGGCGAGCAGGTCGACCACCGGGCCGAGGCCGGGCAGCTGGGCGTCGGGGTCCACGTCGTGCCAGGGGGCGAGGACGAAGGCGCGCTGGTGCGCACGCGGGTGCGGGAGGGTGAGGACCGGGTCCTCGGAGACCAGGTCCGCGTAGGCGACGATGTCGACGTCGATGGTGCGGGCGCCCCAGCGCTGCTCGCGGACGCGGTGGAAGGCCTCCTCGACGGCGTGGGCCCGCTCCAGCAGGGAGGAGGGGGGCAGCGTCGTCTTCACGAGGGCGACGGCGTTGAAGTACGAGGGCTGGCTGCCGGGCTCGACGCCCCAGGGCTCCGTCTCGTAGACGGGGGAGACGGCCTTCACCCGGAGGCCGGGGGTGTCGCCGAGGGCGTCGATGGCGCCCTGGAGGGTCTCCAGGCGGTTGCCGAGGTTGGCGCCGAGGGCCAGGACGGCCCAGCGGGGGTTGGAGAGCGTCGTGTCTGCCGCGTCGACGGTCGCGACGACGGAGGCGGGTACGGGCTGGACGGTGGGGTCGCTCTGGGTCGGCTTCATCGTCGGCTCCGGGTGATCGTGATGGTCACGTCGTCGAAGGGCACGGTGATGGGCGCGTCCGGCTTGTGGACGACGACCTCCACCTCTTGTACCCCGGCGTGGCTCAGGCACTGCTGGGCGATGCGCTCGGCGAGGGTCTCGATCAGGTCGACGGGCTCGCCCTGGACGACGTCGACGACCTCTTCGGCGACGATGCCGTAGTGCACGGTCTTCGAAAGGTCGTCCTCGGCAGCCGCCGGGCGGGTGTCCAGGCCGAGGACCAGGTCCACGATGAAGGTCTGGCCCTCCTCGCGCTCCTTGGGGAAGACGCCGTGGTGGCCTCGGGCCTTGAGGCCGCGCAGCGCGACACGATCCACGCGAATCACTCCTGCTGTCGTAGTTCGGGGGGCACGCGGCCGGGTGCGGACGGCCGGGTGTCCACTGTCGAATCTACCTGCGGGCACCGACAGGACCTGTCCGTGGGGGTCCGGGGGCGGGTCAGAGGGGTGGTTCGGTGCCTTCCGCACCGGTCTCCGGGCCGTCCTCCTCGTTCGAGGCGAGGACAGGGGAGGCGTGGTGGGACCAGATCCGCCAGCCCTCGGGCGTGCGGCGGAACACGTTGGTGGCGACGACGAGCTGGCCGACGAGGGGGCCCAGTTCGGCGCCGTCCTCGGCGGGACCGCCGCTGAGGATGTTCTCGGTGCAGGTGACGAGGGCGGTGTCGCCGGCCAGCGAGATCCGCAGGTCGGTGAGGAAGAACTGGATGTACTCGGTGTTCGCCATGATCAGGGCGTACGAGCGGAGCACCTCGCCGCGACCGGTGAGGACGGGCCAGCCGGGATGGACGCAGGTGACGGGCGCGGCCCCGTCGGCCCCCTCGTCGAGCCACAGCCCTGCGAGGCCTTCGAAGTCCCCCGTCTCCATGGCCTCGTAGAAGGCGGTGTTGGCGGCTTCGACGGCCGCCCGGTCGGCCGCCCCTTCGGTGCCGCCCGGGTGGCTCACGCGGCTCCCTCGACGGCCCTCGCGACGCGCACGGCGTCGGCGGTGGCCCGTACTTCGTGGACGCGGACGGCCCACGCCCCGGCGTGGGCGGCGATGGCGGAGACCGCGGCGGTGGCGGCGTCGCGCTCGCGGGCGGGGGGCGGGGCGGCGCCCTCGCGGGTGAGGACGTGGCCGAGGAACCGCTTGCGGGAGGCGGCGACGAGGAGGGGGCGGCCGAGGGCGCGCAGTTCGGCGAGGTGCGCGACGAGGGCGAGGTCGTGGGGGGCCAGCTTGGCGAAGCCGAGGCCGGGGTCGATGACGATCCGTTCGGGGTCGATCCCGCCGTCGATGACCGCCTCCAGGCGGGTGCGGAGTTCCGCGACGACCTCGCCGACGACGTCGTCGTACACGGCGAGGCTGTTCATGTCCGCGCTGAAGCCGCGCCAGTGCATGACGACGAAGGGGACCTCGGCGGCGGCCACGGCGGGGACCATGGCGGGGTCGGCGAGGCCACCGCTGACGTCGTTGACCAGCACGGCGCCGGCGGCGACGGCCCGGGCGGCGACGGAGGCGCGCATGGTGTCGACGGAGACCGTGACGCCTTCGGCGGCGAGGCCGCGGACGACGGGCACCACCCGGCGGAGCTCCTCCTCCTCGTCCACCCGGGTGGCGCCGGGGCGGGTGGACTCGCCACCGACGTCGACGAGGTCGGCGCCCTGGGCGACCAGGTCGAGGCCGTGCTTGACGGCGGCCGTGGTGTCGAACCACCGGCCGCCGTCGGAGAAGGAATCGGGGGTCACGTTGACCACGCCCATGACCGCACAGCGGTCCCACTCGGGCAGGCCCCGGGCCGTGCCCCGGTCGATCGTCGTACGCATGTGTCCAGCGTAGGGCCCGAGGGCCGGATCAGGCCGTGTGGACTGGCGGCCGGGCGCACCGGGCACCCCGGTCCGGGCCGCCCGGTGCGCCCCGGTCAAGCGGCGTGGGCCTCGTGTTCGGCGGCCCGGGCGGGGACGATGTGGGCACACGGGCGGGGCGCGGGGGCCGGGCGGGTGCGGGCGAAGGGGTGCGGCAGGGAGAGGTTCACGAAGCCCTCGGCCTGCATGGCGGCGAAGCCGATGCGGGGGAGGTCGCGGCTCTGGCGGTAGACGAGGAAACGGGGTTCCCAGCGTGGCTGGAACTTGGCGTTGAACTTGTAGAGCGACTCGATCTGGAACCAGCGGGAGAGGAAGACCAGGAGCCCGCGCCAGAGGCGCAGGACGGGGCCGGCGCCGATCTTCTCGCCGCGGGCGAGTGCGGCGCGGAACATCGCGAAGTTGAGCGACACCCGTGCGATGCCCAGGGCGGGGGACGACCGGAGGGCGGCGACGATGAGCAGTTCGTTCATTCCGGGGTCGGCGGAGCGGTCGCGGCGCATCAGTTCGAGGGACATGCCGTCGGTGCCCCAGGGGACGAAGTGGATGATCGCCTTGAGGTCGCCGTACGGGGAGGCGTCGTCCGCCTTGTGCGCGGTCGCTATCACGGCGTCGCCGTCACCGGGGGCGCCGATGCGGCCGAGGGCCATGGAGAAGCCGCGTTCGGTGTCGGTGCCGCGCCAGTCGGCGGCGGCGCGGCGGATCCGGTCGAGTTCGTCCTCGTCGAGGTCACGGACCCGACGGACCCGGGTGGTGTAGCCGTTGCGCTCGATGCGCTTGACCATTTGGCGGACGTTGCGCATGGCCCGGCCGGTGAGGGAGAAATCCGCGACGTCGACCACCGCCTCGTCGCCGAGTTCCAGGGCGTCGAGTCCGGTCTCGCGGGTCCAGACCTGGCCGCCGGTCTCGGAGCAGCCCATGACGGCGGGGGTCCAGGAGTGGGCCTTGGCCTCGTCCATGAAGCGTTCGATGGCGCCGGGCCATGCCTCGACGTCTCCGACGGGGTCGCCGCTGGCGAGCATGACGCCGGAGACGACGCGGTAGCAGACGGCGGCCTTGCCGCTCGGCGAGAAGACGACGCCCTTGTCGTGGCGGAGGGCGAAGTGGCCGAGGGAGTCCCGGCCGCCGTGTCGGTCGAGGAGGGCGCGTAGCCGGGTCTCGTCCTCGGCGGTGAGGCGGGCGGCGGGGTGTTCGGGGCGGAAGGCCAGATAGATGGTGGTGAGGGCGGTGAGCATGCCGAGGGCGCCGAGGGAGTAGCCCACGGTCCAGCCGACGCCCTTGTCGTAGGCGAGGGGTCCTTCGACGCCGAGGAGGCCGTACAGCACGTGTTCGAGTCGGTCGGCGAGGCTGGGGTTGCCGATGAGGCGGCGCGGGTGGGCGCTGACGATGGCCAGGCCGAGGGCGATGGATCCGGCGCCCATGACGGCGAAGTTGGCGAGTGCCCGCCAGCGGCTGCGCGGGTCGGGGAGCGCGGTGAACTGGTCGCGGTGGCGGATCAGGAGGGCGAGGAGCAGGAGGGAGAGCAGGGCCCCTCCCAGGGAGTGGCGCCAGACGAACTGGGCTGCCGCACCGAGCGGGAGGAGGGTGACGGCGGCGCGCCAGGCACGCCGCTTGTTGCGCTTGAGGCCGTGGGAGAGGAGCAGCAGGAGGACGCCGACGCTGAGGGAGAGGGCGGCGGAGAGGGAGCCGAGGGTGCCGGGGAGGACTTCGGCGATGGCGTGTATGTGGCTGATGCGGAAGCGGGGGAAGGCACCGGCGGCGATGTCGATGAGGCCGATGACGGAACAGGCCGTTCCGACGAGTCCGGGCACCTTCTCGGGTCGGGGGCCGCGGAGGATCCGTCGTACCCGAACCGGAACCAATCCCGATTTATCCCCATCTACCGTGACAGACATGGCTCCCCGTACCTCTTGTGGTCCTGCGCAGGGTCTTTGACTCCGGTCGGACCCGAGGTGCGTTCGGCGGGCCGTTCCGGCTGGTGCGCCTTGTAGGACGGAGGTGCGTGGGGCCGGGTTCATTCGTGGACGGGAAAATCTCGGAAAGAAGGCTCGGACGCCTCATGGGTCTCACCAGTAACAAAGTTCTCGTGCTGGCCGTGGTGCTGGCCGCGGTGCTGTTCCTGGCCACGGTCTGGCTGTGGCCGAGACTTGCGCGCCGCGGCTGGCGGGCGGTCGTGGGCCGGGCGGGGCTGCTGCTGGCGACCCAGGTGGCGCTGCTCGCGGCGCTGGGCCTGACGGCGAACAAGTCGTTCCTCTTCTACGGCTCGTGGGCCGATCTGCTCGGGCAGGAGCAGGAGATGGGCGTGGTCGTCGACCACGCCGGCGGCTCCCGGGGCGTACGGGTGGTGGGGACGCAGGCGCTCGACGTGCCGGGCGGTGGCCGCCCGTCGATCGGGGGGCAGATACAGAAGGTCGTACTGACGGGGGAGCGGTCGGGGATCGTCTCGCCCGCGTACGTGTACCTGCCGCCGGAGTACTTCCAGGAGCAGTACGCGCAGCGGACGTTCCCGGCGTCGGTGGTGTTGACGGGGTACCCGGGGACGGCGGAGAACCTGATCAGGGGGCTCAAGTACCCGCGGGCGGCGTACCTCCAGGCGAAGGAGGGACGGACGCAGCCGATGGTCCTGGTGATGCTGCGTCCCACGGTGGCGCCGCCGCGGGACACCGAGTGCGTGGACGTTCCCGGGGGGCCGCAGACGGAGACCTTCTTCGCGGAGGACCTTCCGAAGGCGGTTTCGGGCGCGTACCGGGTGGGTGCGAAGCCCCGCAACTGGGGCTTCATGGGGAACTCGACGGGCGGCTACTGCGCGTTGAAGATCGCACTGCACCATCCGGACCGGTTCGCGGCGGGCGCGGGCTTCTCCGCGTACTACCGGGCGGCGGAGGACGTGACGACCGGGGACCTGTTCCACGGGGACGACGCGCTGCGCAAGCGGGGCGACCTGCTGTGGAGCCTGGACCACCGGCCGCTGGGGAACACGTCGTTCCTGGTGACGACGTCGAAGCGGGGCGAAGGCAACCTGAAGGAGACGCAGGAGTTCATCCGGAAGGTGAAGGGCCCGGCGCGGGTGTCGTCGATCGTCCTGGAGAGCGGCGGCCACAATTTCAACACCTGGAACCGGGAGATCCCGCCCGGCCTCGTCTGGATGGGCGGGAAGCTCAGCGCGGAGTGACCGTCGTCGCGGGGGCGACGGTCACTCCACGGGGGCGCGGCGCAGGGCGCGGTGGACCCCGGCCGGGGTCAGGACGCCGAGCGGCCGGCCGTCGTCGCCCGTGACGACGAGGCGGCCGGTGTCGTGCTGGAGCAGCACGGCGAGGGCGTCCTTGAGGGAGGTCCCGAGGGGGACGGGGGCCGGGACGCCGCCCCCGTCCCCCTCTGACGCGGGTTCGAGGTCGGCCTCGGCGACGGGGGTGACGGCCAGCCGCTTGAGTCCGCGGTCGCTGCCCACGAAGTCCGCGACGTACGGGGTGGCGGGGGAGCCGAGCACGGTGGCGGGCGGGGCGAACTGCTCGATGCGGCCCTGTCCGTAGACGGCCATGCGGTCGCCCATGCGGACGGCCTCCTCGATGTCGTGGGTGACGAGGAGGACGGTCTTGCGGACGGTGGCCTGGAGCGCCAGGAACTCGTTCTGGAGGCGCTCGCGGACGACCGGATCGACGGCACCGAAGGGCTCGTCCATGAGGAGGACGGGCGGGTCGGCGGCGAGCGCGCGGGCGACGCCGACCCGCTGGCGCTGGCCGCCGGAGAGCTGTGCGGGGTAGCGGGGGCCGTGGACGGCGGGGTCGAGGCCGACGAGGTCGAGCAGTTCGGCGGCGCGGGCACGGGCGGCGGACTTCTTCCAGCCGAGGAGGGCGGGGACGGTCGCGGTGTTGTCGAGCACGGTGCGGTGGGGGAAGAGCCCGACCTGCTGGATGACGTAGCCGATCTTGCGGCGCAGGGCGACCGGGTCGACGCCGGCGATGTCCTCGCCGTCGACGAGGACGCGGCCCGAGGTGGGCTCGACGAGCCGGTTCACCATCATCATCGTGGTGGTCTTGCCGCAGCCGGACGGCCCCACCAAGGTGGCGAGTTCGCCTTCGGCGACCTCGAAGGAGAGGTCGTCCACGGCGGTGGTTCCGTCGTCGTAGCGCTTGGTCACGTGTTCGAACCGGATCATGGTTCCCCATTCTGTCCCGAGCCCCCGCGGCGCGGGAGGGGACGCCTCCGTGAGCTGCCGGGGCTCGGGACTTGTCGGTGGCGGGGGTTAGGGTCGTCACGCGAGCGTGTCGGGAAGACGGAGGGCCGGGGGAGGGTGTGGGCGTGGCGAACTGTCTGGTGACGAACGACTGGATCTGTGGCGAGTACCTGCGCACGCGCGGGCCGGAGTTGACGGACGCGCTGCTCCAGCACGTGGGGATCACCGTCGTGTCGGTGCTGATCGCGCTGGTCGTCGCCGTGCCGCTCGCGCTGCTGGTCCGGGCCAGGCCCCGCTTCGCCGGCCCGGTGCTCGGACTGACCACGCTGCTGTACACGGTGCCTTCGCTGGCGATGTTCTCGCTGCTGCTGCCGCTCTTCGGCCTGTCGGCGTCCCTCGTGGTGACCGGTCTCGTGCTGTACGCGCTGACGATCCTGGTGCGGAACGCCCTGGCGGGCCTCGCCGCCGTTCCGGCCGAGACGCGGGAGGCGGCCCGCGGCATGGGGTACGGGCCGCTGCGGCTGCTCTGTCAGGTCGAACTCCCGCTGGCGCTACCGGTGCTGATGGCCGGTGTGCGGATGGCCACGGTCTCCACGGTCGCCCTGACGACGATCGGCTCGGTCGTCGGTCGCGGCGGTCTCGGCAATCTGATCGAGGACGCACTGCCGACCTTCTTCAAGGCACAGCTGCTCGCCGCCTCGGTGCTGTGCGTGCTGCTCGCGGTCGTCGCCGACCTTTTGCTCCTGGGCCTGCAACGGCTGTTGACGCCGTGGGCCCGGATACGGACCGCGCCGGGAGGTGGGTGAGGTGGGCGTGGTGACGGACGCCTGGGGCTGGCTCACCACCGGCGCGCACTGGGCGGGCGAGGAGGGCGTCGGGCAGCGGCTCGCCGAGCACGTGTACGTGAGCGGCACGGCTCTCCTCGTCGCCTCGGTGCTGGCGCTTCCGTTGGGCCTGTGGCTCGGTCACCTCGGCAGGGGCGGCGTGATCGCGGTGAACCTGTCCAACGTGGGGCGGGCGATTCCCGTCTTCGCGGTGTTGGCCCTGTTCATGGTGTCGCCCCTGCGGAACGCCGGCTACGTGCCGACCGTGGTGGCCCTGGTGCTGTTCGCGGTGCCCCCGCTCCTGACGAACGCCTACGTGGGGGTGCGGGAGGTGGACCGGGCGGCCGTGCAGGCCGCACGGGGGATGGGGATGACGGGAAGTCAGCTCTTCTGGCGGGTCGAACTCCCGCTGGCGCGCCCGGTGGTGATGACGGGGGTGCGTTCGGCCGCGGTGCAGGTGGTGGCCACGGCGACCGTCGCCGCGATGGTGGGGCAGGGCGGCTTGGGACGGGTGATCACGGCCGGCTTCGCCACGTACGACACCGCGCAGGTGGTCGCGGGAGCCGTGTTGGTGGCCCTGCTCGCCCTCCTGGTCGAGGGCGTGCTCGTGGCGGCGGACCGACTTTTCGAACGACGACGTCGAGTTGTTGAACGCTGACTGGAGATGGGTGATCTCGTGAACAGGATCTCGCGTGTCGCGGGCGCGCTGCTGGGAACGGCGGCGCTGACCGTCGTCCTCGCGGCGTGCGGGGGCGACAGCCTGGAGGAGGGCGGGAAGAAGGACCCCGGCAGCTCGGGCGGCGGGGAGAAGGGCTCGCTGGTGGTGGGCGCCGCGGCCTTCACGGAGGCCAAGGTCCTCGCCGAGCTGTACGCCCAGTCGCTGCGGGCCGCCGGATACTCGGTCTCCATCACCACGGTGAAGAACCGCGAGCTGTACGAGCCCTCCTTGGAGAAGGGCGAGATCGACGTCGTTCCGGAATATGCGGCGACGATTGCAGAATTCCTCAATGCGAAGGTGAACGGACCGAAGGCGCCCGAGGAGAAGCCGGTCGCCTCGGGCGATGCGGCGGCCACGGTGGAGGCACTGCGGAAGCTCGCCGAGCCGCGCGGGCTGAAGGTGCTCGCGGTCGGAGAAGCAGTCGATCAGAACGCTTTCGCGGTGACGAGGGAATTCGCCGAGAAGAACGAGCTGACGACCCTTTCCGATCTCGGCCGCGCGAAGCTCAAGGTGAAGATCGCGGCCGGTGACGAATGCGCGGTGCGGCCCTTCTGCGCACCCGGGCTGAAGAAGGCGTACGGGATCGACGTGGTGGGGATCGACCCCAAGGGCGTCGGTACGCCGCAGGCCAAGCAGGCGGTCAAGGACGGGGTGGACCAGCTGGTCCTGACCACCACCACGGACGCCACGATCGACAGCTACGGCCTCGTCCTCCTCGCCGATGACAAGAAGCTGCAGAACGCCGACAACGTGGTCCCCGTGGTCAACGCGAAGGACGCGGGTGCACCGGAGATCGCCGCCGCGCTCGACCGGCTCACCCAGGTGCTGACCACAGCGGATCTCGCCGAACTCAACCGCAAGGTGGATGCCGAGCGGGCGAAGCCGGAGGACGTTGCCAAGGCGTACCTGGAGACGAAGGGGCTGCTCAAGAAGTAGCCGGCGCAGGAGCGGCGTCGGCCCGAAACGGAACCGGAACCGTTGATAGCCACTTCTGATGGCGAGAAGTGGCCAAGAGATTACCGGGCCGACGCCCCACACGCCCCCTACGCACGGTAAATTTCAGGCCATGCCACGTGGACGCCACCGCCATTCCCCGCCTCTGCACAAGCTGCTGCCGCCCTCCGCGGTTGCCGGCGCCGCGGTCGTGTGTGCCGCGGCGGCCTGGCTGCCCGGAGACCCGGTGGTCGCACGACTGTTCGCGGCTGCCGCAGCCGCAGCCGCCGTCATCGGCGCCGTCCTCATGCGCGGTTGGGACCGGAGCGCCGGCCGGCGGGTCGCCGAACTCGACCGGGCGCGCACCGCCGACCAGTGGAAGGCCGAAGAGCGCATCGCCGAGCTGGAGTCCGACCTGGAGGAGTCCCGCGCGCTGCGTGCCCGGCTCGACGCCAAGCTCCGCGCCAAGCGCGTCGAGCTCGCCGGGCTGCGCGGCGAGCACGCCGACCTGCTCCGCCGGTACGCCACCGCGGAGACCGAGCGCGCCAGCGCCCTGGAGGGCCGCCGCGTCCTCGCCCTGGAGACGACCGGCACCACCACCACCGCTGCCGATGCCAAGGCATTGCCGGCCGCCGGCTCGACGCCCACCCCGGAGGCGTACCGCCGCGCGGCCCAGGCGCTGCGGGACCTCCCGCGCAACGCCGCGGCCCAGCAGGCCCGCCGGACGGCAGAGGCGGCCCGTGCCCGCGACCTCGCCGAGCGCGCCCGGGAGACGGAGGAACCGCGGGGGAAGCACGCGGCGGCTGTCGGAACCGAGCAGCACACCCGTACGGCCGCCTCCACCCCCGCACTTCCGCCGGCGAGCCAGGTCCCGCCCGCCTCCGGCGCCGTGCCGACGGTTCCGGTGGCCGCCGCGATCGTCCCGTACGCGGCCCGCAGGCCCGTTCCGCGTCCCGAGGGCGGCTTCGACTTCTTCGGCGCGCAGAAGGCCGCAGCCGCCATCGAGGCCGCACAGAACTCCGACCTCGCGGACGTCGTGGGTGAGGAGGCCCTCGAAGAGGCCTTGGCTTCCGGGAGCACCCCCGCCGAACCCGCCCCCGTCCCCCCGGCCGTCAGTGGCCCCGCCCCCACGGGGCCCCGAACGGTCGGTCAGGTCATCGACCTGACCGCGCACGACGAGACCGAACAGCTGGACATGGCCGAGCTGCGCGGCGCCGTCAACTCGTGACCCGCCGTCCGGTCCGGCTCCCGGCCCGCGCGCGCGACTGAAACCGAAGGGGCACCGGGCGCCCGGCCCCTGCGGCACGAGCCGCCCCCGGCGCCGTACGGACCGCGTGGAGTCCGTGGACACCCACCGCGGAGGAACGCACTTCCTCCGCGGTGGTCGTGTTTTTGCCCCGAGGAAGCCCCCGAGGAGACCCCCGCGGGTGCCCGGCCGGCTCGGACCAGCACCGCCTCGGCCGGCTGCGTCCTCGTCAACACCGGCCCGCGGCCCCGTCCGCTACTTGTCGATCACTTGTCGATGTCGCCCACGACGAAGAACAACGAGCCCAGGATCGCCACCATGTCGGCGACCAGGGTTCCCGGCAGCAGTTCCACCAGGGCCTGGATGTTGTTGAACGACGCCGAGCGCAGCTTCAGCCGGTACGGGGTCTTCTCGCCCTTGGAGACCAGGTAGTAGCCGTTGACGCCGAGCGGGTTCTCGGTCCAGGCGTAGGTGTGGCCCTCCGGCGCCTTCAGCACCTTCGGAAGCCGCTGGTTGATCGGCCCGGGGGCCAGCTCGGCCATCCGGTCCAGACACGCGTCCGCCAGGTCCAGGGAGTCGTGCGTCTGGTCGAGCAGGCACTCGAACCGGGCCAGGCAGTCCCCTTCCTGCCGCACGGCGACCCGCAGGACGTCCTGGAGCTCCCCGTAGGCGAGGTACGGCTCGTCGCGGCGCAGGTCGAAGTCGACGCCCGAGGCGCGGGCGATGGGGCCGGACACCCCGTAGGCGTGCACCGCCTCCGGGCTCAGCACCCCGACCCCGCGGGTGCGACCGCGGAAGATCTCGTTCCCGAGGACCAGCCGGTCGTACACGTCCATCCGCGACCGCACGTCCGCGACGGCCTGCCGGGCCCGCCCCAGCCAGCCGGCCGGCAGGTCCTCCTTGAGGCCGCCGACCCGGTTGAACATGTAGTGCATCCGGCCGCCGGAGACCTCCTCCATCACCGTCTGGAGCTCCTCGCGCTCGCGGAAGGCGTGGAAGACGGGGGTGATGCCACCGAGTTCCAGCGGGTACGAGCCGAGGAACATCAGGTGGTTGAGGACCCGGTTCAGCTCGGCGAGCAGCGTCCGGGTCCACACGGCCCGCTCCGGGACCTCCATGCCGAGCATCCGCTCGACGGCCATGACCACGCCGAGCTCGTTGGAGAAGGCGGAGAGCCAGTCGTGGCGGTTGGCCAGCATGATGATCTGCCGGTAGTCCCGTGCCTCGAAGAGCTTCTCGGCACCGCGGTGCATGTACCCGATGACCGGCTCGGCCTCGCGCACGACCTCGCCGTCGAGGACGAGCCGCAGCCGGAGCACACCGTGGGTCGAGGGATGCTGCGGTCCGATGTTCAGCACCATGTCGGTGCTCTCCGCCGCGCCGCCGATTCCGACCGTCGTCTCCGTCATGCGGCCAGTATCCCCTGCCGCTCCGGGCCCCTTGCCGGCCGTGCCCGCCGGACGGCCGGAGCCGTGCCCGCCGGACGGCCGCAGCCGGGTCAGCGGCGCCCGGCGGCCGGAACCCGCTGGGTCAACCAGAGGAAGTCGCCGAGGCCGCTGCGGGCGGTGAGTTCGGCCGCCTCGCCGGCGGAGGCGAGCGCACGCACGTATCCGGCCGGGTCGGTCGAGGCGAGCGCCAGCGGGGGCCGCTCTCCGGACACCCCGAGCCGGTGCAGCGCCTCCCGCTGGGTGACCAGCTCGGCCGAGGGAAGCCCGGGCGGGACGCCCACCGTCGATGGGGACGCCGCCGGGTCGCCCGGGACCGTTCCCCCGGCCCGGCCGGTGCCCGCGGCACCGATCTCCACCGGGAGGTTCCCGCACGCGTCCAGGGCCACGTGGGAGGTCAGATCCCGGGTGCCGTCCGGGACCGGAGGGACCTCGCGGCCCGCCTGGAAGCCGGTGAGGGAGCCGAAGGGCGGTCGGGAGGCCCGTACGTGCGCGTAGTCCACGGCCACCGCGCGGCCCGCCGCCAGACAGTCGACCGCCGCCGCCCACGCCTCGTCCCGGGGGCGCCCGATCTCGGCCCGTGCCCCGGGCTCCCGCAGCGGCCACCAGCGGGCCAGCCAGTCGGCGTCCGGGCCGGTGACGGGGGCGCCGAGCCGTTCGGTGCCGTCCGGCGCGACCTCCACGTACCGGACCGTGCCCGCCGCGTCCGCCTCGGCGACGTCCACCGGCACGTTGTCGAGCCACTCGTTCGCGAAGAGCAGCCCGCGGACGTTCCGCGGCACCCGGTCGGTCCACTCCACCCGGGGGTCGAGGCCGGCGGGCCGGGCGGCCCGTTCGACCGCGCGGGCCCGCACCGAGAGCGAGGGCCCGACGGCCGCGAGCACCGCCGCGAGCAGCTCACCGCGGCCCGCGCCCACGTCCACCAGGTCGACCTCGGTGGTTCCCAGCTCCTCCGCGACCTCGCCGAGCAGGCGCGCCACGGCCGCCGCGAAGAGCGGGGAGGCGTGCACCGACGTGCGGAAGTGCCCCGCCGGGCCCTCCGGGCGCAGGTAGAAGCCCCCGGGGCCGTACAGCGCCCGCTCGGTGGCTTCCCGCCACCCCTGCCACTGACACGTCTCATCCATCACGTGCCCCAGTCTCCACCTCGGGGAGTACGGTGCCCGGGCGAAGGATCGACCCCACGGTTGATCCCCGAGCTTGCACCCCTTCCCTACTCTGGGTGACGTGCAGCGCCTCTACGACTTCCTCCGCAGACACCCGACGGGCGTCGACACCTTCTGGGCCGTCGTCCTCCTCGGGTTCTCCCTGCTGTGGGTGGCGTCGACCGCTCCGGCGGTCGACCGGCCCGTCGCGTTCGCCGGGGTCGCCGTGCTCTTCTCGTTGGTCGTGGCGCTGCGCCGGCGCGCGCCGGAGCGGATGTTGCTGCTCGCGGTCGGCCTCGGCCTGGTCCAGCTCGGCTTCGGCCTGGAGCCGTTCCTGGCCGATTTCGCCATGCTCGTCATCATCTTCACGGTGGCGGCGCACGACGGCCCCCGCTGGGCGTCCCGGCTGGCACTGATCGGCGGGCTCTGCGCGGCGACCCTGGCCCAGTTGAGGTGGCCGGCGGAGGGCCCGGGATCCCCTGCGGCCACGGTCTTCTTCACGATCATCATGACCGTCCCGTTCGCGCTCGCCTGGGTCCTCGGCGACTCGCTCCGCACCCGACGCGCCTACTTCGCGCAGCTGGAGGAGCGGGCTTCCCGGCTGGAACAGGAGCGCGAGGCCCAGGCCAAGGTCGCGGTCGCCGCCGAGCGGGCCCGGATCGCCCGCGAACTGCACGACGTCGTCGCGCACAACGTATCGGTGATGGTGGTGCAGGCGGACGGCGCCGCCTACGTCATGGACTCCTCCCCGGAGACCGCCAAACAGGCGCTGGAGACCATCTCCACCACGGGCCGCCAGGCGCTCGCCGAGATGCGCAGGCTCCTCGGGATCCTGCGCACCGGTGAGCACCAGGAAGCCGGGGAGTACGTGCCGCAGCCCGACGTGCAGCAGATCGAGGACCTGGTCGAGCAGGTCCGCGGCGCCGGCCTCACCGTCGACTTCGCCATCGAGGGGAGCCCGCGCCCGCTGCCCAGCGGCGTCGAGCTCACCGCGTACCGGATCGTGCAGGAAGCCCTCACCAACACGCGCAAGCACGGTGGGCCGGACGTCGGCGCGAGCGTGCGCCTCGTCTACTTCGACGACGGCCTCGGACTGTTGGTCGAGGACGACGGCCGGGGCGCCCCGCAGGAGATGTACGAGGACGGCGGCGCCGACGGCCGGGGCCACGGCCTGATCGGCATGCGGGAGCGGGTCGGGATGGTCGGCGGCACGCTGGACGCGGGGCCGCGCCCCGGCGGTGGTTTCCGCATCAGCGCCCTGCTCCCCCTCAAACCCGCTCACTGACGACCCCTAAGGAACCCGCATGACCATCCGCGTGATGCTCGTCGACGACCAGGTGCTGCTGCGGACCGGCTTCCGCATGGTGCTCGCCGCCCAGCCGGACATGGACGTCGTGGCGGAGGCGGGCGACGGGGTCGAGGCCCTCGAAGCGCTGCGCTCCACGGCGGTCGACGTCGTCCTGATGGACGTGCGCATGCCGAAGCTGGACGGAGTGGAGACGACCCGGCGGATCTGCTCGCAGCCCGATGCCCCGAAGGTGCTGATCCTGACGACGTTCGACCTCGACGAGTACGCCTTCTCGGGCCTGAAGGCGGGTGCGAGCGGCTTCATGCTGAAGGACGTGCCCCCGGCCGAGCTGCTGGGGGCGATCCGTGCGGTGCACAGCGGTGACGCGGTGGTGGCACCGTCGACCACGCGTCGGCTCCTGGACCGCTTCTCGCCGATGCTGCCGTCCTCGGGGAAGGAGAAGGGGCCCGCCGGCAGGGGACTGGAGCGGCTGACGGACCGGGAGCGCGAGGTGATGATGCTGGTCGCACAGGGCTTGTCGAACGGCGAGATCGCCGCCCGGCTCGTCCTGTCGGAGGCGACGGTGAAGACGCACGTGGGCCGGATCCTGACCAAGCTGGGCCTGCGCGACCGGGTCCAGGTCGTGGTCCTGGCGTACGAGACGGGCCTGGTCCGTGCGGGCGGCGGCGCACTCTAGCCGTACGGGCCGGGGAGGCGGTCCGAGCCGTACCGAGCGAGCCGTACCGAGCGAGCCGTACGGACGGGGCCGCACCGGCCGGGAGCGGCGGCTCCCGTGCGACTGCCGCACCCGACGGTCCACCGGCCGTCCCGCCCCCGCCGCCGTGCCCCGGTCCGACCGCCCCGTCAGAGGAGACGGCCGCCCGCCGGACCGCCGCGTGCCGGTGGTGCCCGTCAGCGGAGCACCGACTCCAGGAAGTCGCTGCCGAGCCGGGCGACGACGGACACGTCGAGCTGGTGCAGCACGTACCGGCCGCGGCGTTGGGTGGTGAGCAGACCGGCCTTCTTCATGACCGCGAGGTGGCGGGAGACCTCGGGGGCGGTGATGTTGTACGCGTCGGCGAGTTCGCCCGTGGTGCTCGCCCCGCGGGCGAGGCTGCGGCAGAGCCGCATCCGCAGGGGGTGGGCGACGGCCTCCAGGCGCAGGGCGACCTCGCCCACGGAGGCCGCCCCGGCGAGTTCGCGGCCGGGGATCGGGTACTGGATGACCGGCTGCCAGCCCGGTGTGTGGAGGGCGAAGAGGTGCGGCCAGCCGAAGGCCGTCGGCAGGAACGTCACCGCGGAGACCTCGGTCCTGGTGCGGCCCTGGACCAGCTTGTCGACGACGATCCGGGAGCCCGTGCCGTCCTCCTCCAAGGCGATCGCGGGGGAGGCGGCGCCGACCGCTTCCGCCAGGCCCTTGCGGCGCATCAGTTCCGTCTTGTGGCGTGCGTCGGCGGCCAGCTCCACCCGCGCGCGGCGCCAGGTGTCGGCGAAGAAGGCCTCGTCGCAGTCCTCCAGGAGCCGTCGGATCCACGCACGCGTGCCGGGCGGGTCGGTCAGCATCCGCTCCACGAAGGCGGCCTGCCGCGGTCCGCGCGCAGCGGCCAGGTCGAGGGCGCGCCGGCGCATCCGCTGGTCGACGAGCGGCGAACGGGCGCCGTGCGTGTACTTGCTGTTGCAGGAGATCTCCAGGGCGGAGCCCACGTACTTCTCGTCGTCCATCCGGTCGAGGTCGTCCAGCTCCTCCGCGAGGGTCTCGCGGGGCTGCGCCGGCAGCAGGAGGTCCGAGCGGGTGCTGTTCCACATGAAGTCGGCCTCGTGGAGCCGATCCGCGAGCTCCGGCTTCAGCCCGGCCGCGGTGGCCGTGGTCCATGCGTGGAGTCTGGGGTGGTGCGCGGGCGCGGACAGGGCGTGCAGGGCGGCGCCGAGTTCGGCCAGCGGTGAAGGGCAGAAGGAGATCCGCTCGTGCGGCAGTCCGGTGATGTCGATCGTCACGCTCACCCGCCCATGGTGCGGGACGGCACCGGGGGGCGTCGTCCCGTTTGACGGGTGGCGTCAAACGACGGGCGTGACGGCGGTCGCCCGGCGCACGGTGAGGGCATGAACGCGCTGCACCAGTACCTCTTCGACTCCTACCGCGCCGCCCGGCTGGGCGAGCCGTTGCCGCCTGAGCCCGGCACCCACGAGGTGGCCGTGCTGCGGGCCGCCCGGGACCGGCGCCGCTTCGAGCGGGTCCTCGCGGGCCGCCCGGCCCGCGGCACCTTCCGTACGGCCCTGCGCCGCCGGTTCCACCTCGGGGACGGCTGAAGACCGGCGGTGCCCCACCTGCGGGGCCCGGACCGCCGCCCGCGCGGTGTGCCCGCCCGCGTGGTGTGCCCGGTCGCGCCGGCCCGGGCGGTTCCGCGCCGGGCCCGGGGGCGCCCGAGCCCGGTGCTCAGCCCTCGACGCGCGCCAGGAAGTCCCGCACCGCCGCCTTCACGTCCTCCGCCGTCCACTCCAAGCCCGGCGACGACACCGTCACCTCGGTCACCGCCATGCCGGGCGGGAGGCCCGTCCCGGGCGCGGACCAGCGGCGGAAGAGGGCCACGCCGGTGTCCTCGGTCTGGGCGAGCGCAGCCGCCGTCAGGGCCTCGGGGGCGTACGGCAACCAGACCTGGAACTGATGGGTGTGCGGGGTCTCCGGGTGGACCGCGAACCAGCCGGTGCCGGCCTCCGCGAGCGCCTCCCGGACCGCGGCGGCCACCACCCGCGCGTGCGCCACGTACGAGGGCAGCCGGGGAAGCTCGACGTCCAGGCCCCGGAGCGCGGAGAGCGCCGCCGGGTACTGCTGGAAGAGCATCCCGCCGTACCGGTGGCGCCAGACGCGGGCCTCCTCCATGACGTCCTCGGGGCCGGCGAGCGCGGCTCCGGAGATACCGCCGAGGGACTTGTAGAAGGAGACGTACACGCTGTCGGCGAGCCCCGCGACCTCCGCGAGCCCCCGGCCGAAGTGCGTGGGGCACTCCCACAGCCGCGCCCCGTCGAAGTGGACCACCGCGTCCCGCTCCCGGGCCGCCTCCACCACCTCGGTCAGCCCTTCCCAGGACGGAAGGACGAAACCGGCGTCCCGCAGCGGGAGCTCCAGCATCAGCGTCCCGAAGGGCTCCGGGTGGTCCCGCACCTCTTCGGCGGTCGGAAGGCGCGGCGCGTCGGTCGGGTGGACCGTGCGGAGCCCGGCGACGGCCACGAGCGCCCCGTCCTCGTGGACCTCCGGATGGGCGAGCGGGTGGAGGGCGACGACGGGGTTGCCGGTCCGCCCCGCCCAGCAGCGCAGCACCACCTGCTGGGCCATGGTGCCGGTGGGGAAGAAGACGGCGGAGGGGAAGCCGAGCTCCTCGGCGACGCGCTCCTCCAGCTCCTCCACGAGCCCGTTCCCGTAGATGTCGGGCCGCTCCTCGCCGCGGCCGGAGTGCTGCGCCCAGTCGGCCAGTGCGCGCAGCCCGGATTCCACCGTGCCGTCCAGGAAGCCGTCCCACAGCTTGCGGTCGGCGCCGCCCCACACCGTCGCCCGGTGGAGCTGTGCCGCTTCCTCGTCCGCCACGGTCTTCTCGGTGCCCTCGACGGGTGTCACAGGTTTCACCAGGCGATCATCGCACCATCGCCCACACCCTGTGGACAGCCGCGGAGGCAGGACGAAACGCTGGCGTAGCATGACCAGAAATCGTCCGGTACCCGCCGAGGACTGGAACGGAAGGCCGTCCCCACCGTGAACGCACCAGCAGCGCCCGAGCCCCGAGCCGAGGACCGACCCGCCCGGCTCACCGTAGGAGTCGTCGGCGCCGGCCGCGTGGGTCCCGCCCTCGCCGCCTCGCTCCAGCTCGCGGGGCACCGCCCCGTCGCCGTGTCGGCGGTCTCCGACGCCTCCCGGCGCCGTGCCGCGGAGCTCCTCCCCGACGTCCCGGTCGTCGAGCCCGCGCGCGTCCTCGCCCTCGCCGACCTGGTCCTCCTGACCGTGCCGGACGACGCCCTGCCGGGCCTGGTCGAAGGCCTCGCCGACACCGGCGCCGTACGGCAGGGCCAGCTGCTCGTGCACACCTCCGGACGGTACGGGGCACGGGTCCTGGACCCCGCCCGTCGGGCGGGCGCCCTGCCGCTCGCCCTGCACCCCGCCATGACCTTCACCGGCACCGCGGTCGACGTCCAGCGGCTCGCCGGCTGCTCCTTCGGGGTCACCGCGCCCGAGGAGCTGAGGCTCGCCGCCGAGGCGCTCGTGATCGAGATGGGCGGCGAGCCCGAATGGATCGCGGAGGGGGCCCGGCCGCTCTACCACGCGGCGCTGGCCCTCGGGGCGAACCACCTCGTCACCCTGGTGGCCCAGTCGATGGAGCTGCTCCACAAGGCCGGGGTCGCCGCCCCCGACCGGATGCTCGGCCCGCTCCTGGGCGCGGCCCTGGACAATGCGCTGCGGTCCGGGGACGCGGCCCTCACCGGACCCGTCGCGCGCGGTGACGCGGGCACGGTCGCCGCGCACGTCGCCGAGCTCCGCAAGCACGCGCCCGGGACCGTCACCGGCTACCTCGCGATGGCCCGTACGACCGCCGACCGGGCGCTCGCCCACGGCCTGCTCAAGCCCGAACTGGCCGAGGACCTGCTCGGGGTGCTCGCGGAGACGACGAGCGGAACCGCCCACCCCGCAGACCCCGCCGACGGGCCGCAAGGAGACGACCGATGACCCCGCCGTTCGCCCGCACGAGCACCGTGCCCGCCGAGAACGCCGACGGTGCCACCGGCGGTCGGGCCGGCCGCCCCGCCCCCCGGGGGTCCGCCGTGCTGCTCCCCACGGTCGAGGCCCTCCGGGGCGCCGTCGCTCTTCGGGGCACCCCCGGACGCACCGCCGTGGTGATGACCATGGGCGCCCTCCACGAGGGCCACGCCACCCTGATCCGGGCCGCCCGCGCCCGCGTCGGGGCCGAGGGCTTCGTCGTCGTCACCGTCTTCGTCAACCCGCTGCAGTTCGGCGCGGGAGAAGACCTCGACCGCTACCCCCGCACCCTCGAAGCCGACCTGGCACTGGCCCTCGAAGCAGGTGCGAGCGCCGTCTTCGCCCCCTCCGTCGACGAGGTCTATCCGGGTGGGGAGCCCCAGGTCCGGATCACCGCGGGCCCCATGGGCGAGCGACTCGAAGGCGCCTTCCGGCCCGGACACTTCGACGGCATGCTGACGGTCGTCGCCAAGCTGCTCCACCTCACCACGCCCGACCTGGCCTTCTTCGGTCAGAAGGACGCCCAGCAGCTGGCCCTGATCCGCCGCATGGTCAAGGACCTGAACGTCCCGGTCGAGATCGTCGGCGTGGAGACCGTCCGCGAGCCCGACGGCCTCGCCCTGTCCAGCCGCAACCGCTATCTGTCAACCGACGAGCGCCAGACGGCCCTCTCCCTGTCCCGTGCGCTGTTCGCCGCCCGCGAGCGGCTCGCCGCCCAGCAGGCGCTCCGGGCCCGGGCCGCCGCGCTGCCCGGTGCCCAGGGGCGTGCCGAGAACCGTGCCGAGGCCCTGTCCCGGCTCGGCGAGGCCCGGGCCGCCGCCGATGCCCATGCCGTCGCCCAGGCGGTGGAGGGCGGCTGTGCCGAGGCCGTGCGCGCCGCGGCCCGCACGGTCCTGGAGGAAGCGTCCAAGGCCGAGCCGCCGCTCGTCCTTGACTACCTGGCCCTGGTCGACCCGGCCGACTTCACCGAGGTCGGCGGCGCGTACGACGGGGAGGCGGTCCTCGCCGTCGCCGCGCGCGTGGGTACCACGCGCCTCATCGACAACATCCCCCTGACCTTCGGAGTCACCAAGTGACCGGAATACGGCTGCACGCGCCCGCACCGGGCTGGGCCATCGACGCCGACGTCGTCGTGGTCGGCTCGGGGGTCGCCGGCCTCACCGCCGCCCTGCGCTGCACCGCCGCCGGGCTCCGCACGGTCGTCGTCACCAAGGCCCGCCTGGACGACGGCTCCACCCGCTGGGCGCAGGGCGGCATCGCCGCCGCGCTCGGCGAGGGCGACACCCCCGAGCAGCACCTCGACGACACCCTCGTCGCCGGGGCCGGGCTGTGTGACGAGCGGGCCGTGCGGGCCCTGGTCACCGAGGGGCCCGGCGCCGTCCGCCGGCTGATGGCGACCGGCGCAGACTTCGACAAGGACCCCGGGGGCGGGATCGCCCTGACCCGGGAGGGCGGCCACCATCGCCGTCGGATCGCGCACGCGGGCGGGGACGCGACCGGTGCCGAGATCTCCCGGGCCCTCGTGGAGGCGATACGGGACCGGGGCGTGCGCTTCATCGAGCACGCCCTCGTCCTGGACCTCCTGACGGACGCCGAGGGCCGTGCTGCGGGCGTGACCCTGCACGTGATGGGCGAGGGACAGCACGACGGCGTCGGCGCCGTCCACGCCCCCGCGGTGGTCCTCGCCACCGGTGGCATGGGCCAGGTCTTCTCCGCCACCACGAACCCGGCGGTCTCCACCGGCGACGGCGTGGCGCTCGCGCTGCGCGCCGGGGCGGAGGTCTCCGACCTGGAGTTCGTCCAGTTCCACCCGACGGTGCTCTTCCTCGGGGCCGGCTCCGAGGGCCAGCAGCCGCTGGTCTCCGAGGCGGTGCGCGGCGAAGGCGCCCACCTGGTCGACGCCGACGGGGTCCGCTTCATGCTGGGGCAGCACGAACTGGCCGAGCTCGCGCCCCGGGACATCGTCGCCAAGGCGATCACCCGTCGGATGCAGGAGCAGGGCACCACGCACATGTACCTCGACGCCCGTCACTTCGGCGCCGCGATGTGGGCGGAGCGCTTCCCCACGATCCTGGCGGCCTGCCGGGCCCACGGCATCGACCCGGTGACGGAGCCGGTCCCGGTCGCCCCCGCCGCCCACTACGCCTCCGGCGGCATCCGCACGGACCTGCACGGCCGGACCACCGTGCCGGGCCTGTACGCGTGCGGGGAAGTCGCCTGCACGGGCGTCCACGGAGCCAACCGGCTCGCCTCGAACTCCCTCCTGGAGGGCCTGGTCTTCGCCGAGCGGATCGCCGAGGACATCACGGCCTCCGCTCCGCGCGTGCCGGGCGCCCCGGTGCCGCCCCCGGTCCCGGTGACCCTGCCGCTGCCGGTGGCCGGGGCCCGGAGCCGCATCCAGCGGATCATGACGTCCGGCGCCGGGGTGCTCCGCTCGGAGGCCAGCCTGAGGGGGGCAGCCGAGGCCCTCGACGCCCTGCACGGCGACGCCGTGGCGGGCGGCACCGACGACACCAAGGCGGCCGAGCCGGGGGTGGACTCCTGGGAGACCACGAACCTGCTGTGCGTCGCCCGGGTGCTGGTCGCCGCGGCCCTCCGCCGCGAGGAGACCCGCGGCTGCCACTGGCGCGAGGACCGGCCCGAGCGGGACGACGCCTGGCGCCGGCACCTCGTCATCCGCCTCACCCCGGAGCGGACGCTCGACGTCCGCACCACCGACACCCCCGACTTCCCCCCCACCCTCGACGCCCCAGGGAGCCGTAAGTGAGCACGCCCGAGGAAGCCCGTCCCGAATCGGTGGACGTCCCTCTCATCCAGATCAACACGGTCTCCTCCGACGAGGCCGACGGCTGTGGCGACGACTGCGGCTGCGGCGGCGAGGAGTTCGAGTGCGGGCTCGACCCCGCCCTCGCGCAGCTCCTCGAGGACGCCGGTCTCGACCCCGTCCAGGTGGAGGACATCGCCCACCTCGCGATCGCCGAGGACCTCGACGGCGGGGTCGACGTGACGACCGTGGCGACCGTTCCCGAGGACGCCGTGGCCACCGCCGACTTCACCGCCCGCGAGGCCGGCGTGGTGGCCGGGCTGCGGGTCGCCGAGGCGGTGCTGTCGATCGTGTGCACCGACGAGTTCGAGGTCGAGCGGCACGTCGAGGACGGCGAGCGCGTCGAGGCCGGGGACGTGCTCCTCAGCGTCACCGCCCGCACCCGCGACCTGTTGACCGGCGAGCGCAGCGCACTGAACATCCTGTGCCGCCTCTCCGGCATCGCCACCGCCACGCGTGCGTGGGCGGACGCCCTGGAGGGCACGAAGGCGAAGGTCCGCGACACCCGCAAGACGACGCCCGGCCTGCGCGCCCTGGAGAAGTACGCGGTCCGCTGCGGCGGCGGCGTCAACCACCGCATGTCGCTCTCCGACGCCGCCCTGGTGAAGGACAACCACGTGGTGGCGGCCGGTGGCGTCGCCGAAGCGTTCAAGGCCGTGCGCGAGCTGTTCCCCGAGGTCCCGATCGAGGTCGAGGTCGACACGATGCACCAGGTCCGCGAGGTCCTGGACGCGGGCGCCGACCTGATCCTGCTCGACAACTTCACCCCGATCGAGACCGAGGAGGCCGTCGCGCTGGTCGCGGGCCGCGCGGTCCTTGAGTCCTCGGGCCGGCTGACCCTGGAGAACGCGGCGGCGTACGCGTCGACCGGCGTCGACTACCTGGCGGTCGGCGGGCTCACCCACTCCTCCCCGATCCTCGACATCGGCCTCGACCTGCGCGAGGTGCGGGCCTGATGCTGCTCACCATCGACGTCGGCAACACGCACACGGTGCTCGGTCTCTTCGACGGCGAGGAGATCGTCGAGCACTGGCGGATCTCCACGGACCCGCGCAGGACCGCCGACGAGATGGCGGTCCTGTTGCAGGGGCTCATGGGCATGCACCCGCTGCTCGGCGTCGAGCTGAGCGACGGCATCGAGGGGATCGCCATCTGTGCGACGGTCCCCTCGGTGCTGCACGAACTGCGCGAGGTGACCCGCCGCTACTACGGGGACGTGCCGGCGGTCCTGGTGGAGCCCGGCGTCAAGACGGGCGTGCCGATCATCACGGACCACCCGAAGGAGGTCGGCGCGGACCGCATCGTCAATGCGGTCGCGGCGATGGAGCTGTACGGCGGTCCGGCGATCGTCGTGGACTTCGGCACGGCGACGACGTACGACGCGGTCACCTCGCGCGGCGAGTACACCGGCGGGGCGATCGCGCCGGGCATCGAGATCTCGGTGGAGGCCCTGGGCGTCAAGGGCGCCATGCTCCGCAAGATCGAGCTGGCCCGCCCCCGCAGCGTGATCGGCAGGAACACGGTCGAGGCCATGCAGTCGGGCATCGTCTTCGGTTACGTGGGGCAGGTCGACGGCGTGGTGGCCCGGATGAAGCGGGAGCTGGTCGGGGCGAAGGGCGACCCCTCGGACGTCACGGTGATCGCGACCGGTGGACTGGCGCCGATGGTCCTCGCCGACTCGAAGGAGATCGACGCGCACGAGCCCTGGCTGACCCTGATCGGCCTGCGCCTGGTGTACGAGCGGAACGTCTCCCGGATGTGAGGTCCCGGCCGGCTACGGGAGGCGGGTGATCATTCCGGCGCGCCGGAATGATCGCTAGGGGGAAATTGTCCGATTAGCGCGTATCGTCGGTCCATGCCCACGCCCTACGGATCCCGCGGCGGCATGGCGTTCAGTGCGGACGAGCTGCGTGTGCTCCGTCGCGCCCTTGCCATTGCCCTCCACCCTGCCCCCCTCCAGGTCGAGGACGTCCAGGACTACCTCCGCCTGGCCGAATCCGTGGACGAGGCGGTCCGCGAGGCCGGCCGGCTGCGCGCCTTCCTCCTCGGCGACCTGGTCCGCTACCGCGAGGCGCTGCCCGGGTCCCTCGCCGGCTATCTGGACCTCCTCCGGGACGCGCTGGCCGCCGGCTACGACCCCGGGGCCGACGACCTCGCCGCCCTGCGCGCGCTGCGTCGCAATCCGGCCGCCGCCGAGCTCCTCGAACGCTGCCAGGTGCTCGCCGAACGCTCGGTGCGCACGCGCTTGGCCCGGGTCTCCCAGGCCACCTCCGCGACCGCGGTCGGCACGACCACCGGTTCCCGGGCCCGGCTGCTCGCCCTTCCGGGCGGGCGCGGGGCGGGGGACGGGCCCAAGCCGAACCCGCCCGCCCCGACCGAGCGCCCGGTGCCCAAGCCCTCCGAGGTGTTCCCGCCGCGCCGCCGTCCCGTTCCGCCGCCCCCGCCCGAGGAACGGGCCGCCGGGTAGCTACCCTGAACACCATGGACTACGTATCCGCGCTCCTGCCCCCCGTCGTGATGGCCGCCTTCTTCATCGGCCTCGTCGTCACGATCGTCAAGAGCCAGGGCGGCCCCAACAAGGCCAAGGAGGACGCGGTCGTGGACGCGACCCTCGCACGCGCCGAGGCCGCCCGCCAGGCGGACGGTCCTGCCGCTTCCTGACGCACCCGGCCCCGCACCGCCGAGGACGCGCGACCCTTCGTGGGCGTGCGTCCTTTTCGTTGGTTTTCCTGCGCCGGCGGCGGCTTGTTGCCGCTTTGCGCACTATGGTGACGTTGTGCCCCGTCCATTGGGAGAGCTCGAAGACGCCGTCATGACGCGCGTTTGGCAGTGGAACCGCCCGGTGACCGTCCGGGAAGTTCTGGAGGACCTCCAGCAGGAACGGTCCATCGCCTACACCACCGTCATGACCGTCATGGACAATCTCCATCAGAAGGGCTGGGTCCGGCGGGAAGTCGAAGGCCGCGCCTATCGTTATACGGCGGTCTCCACCCGGGCCGCCTACTCGGCCGCACTGATGAACGAAGCATGGGCCCGCAGTGACAACCCGGCCGCCGCACTCGTCGCCTTCTTCGGGATGATGTCGCAAGAGCAGCGCGAAGCCCTCAACGACGCCATTCGCATCGTCCAGCGCGACGCCCCGCCGTCCCCCCCTCCGGGGGAGGGCGCCGAGGGGACCGGGACTCGGGAGCGATAGCGTCCCCCCATGTCGCCGTCTGCTTCCCGGGCCGCCTCCGCGGCCATCGCCAAGGCCGTCACCGTCCGTAGGGCCCGCACCAGTGATGTCGCCGCGATCCGACGCCTCGTCGATCCTTTCGTGCAACGCGGCATCTTGCTCGACAAGGCGACCGTGACCCTTTACGAGTCCATCCAGGAGTTCTGGGTCGCGGAGCGCGACGAAGACGCCGCCGTCGTCGGTTGCGGCGCACTCCACGTCATGTGGGAAGACCTCGCCGAAGTCCGCACCCTCGCCGTCGACCCCGACTTCAAGGGGGGCGGCGTCGGGCACCAGGTGTTGAACAAGTTGTTGCACACCGCCCGATGGCTCGGGGTGCGGCGGGTATTCTGCCTGACCTTCGAAGTCGACTTCTTCGCGAAGCACGGCTTCGTCGAGATCGGAGAGACCCCGGTCGACGGAGATGTCTACAGCGAGCTTCTGCGTTCCTATGACGAGGGAGTCGCCGAGTTCCTCGGTCTCGAACGAGTGAAGCCGAACACCTTGGGCAACAGTCGGATGCTTCTGCACCTGTGACGTGGAAGCCCCGGCTTCCTCTCCCGGAAGCCTCCCGGAACCCTATGTCCGAATCGCGCACGTTTCCCGCGTTGCCGAGGTTCTGAACCTCTGCCAGGGGTTTGTGTTTTTCCCGGAAAAGCGGTTTCCTTTCCGCGTACTGCATTTTCGATGAAAGGAAATCCGGTGGCACAGAAGGTTCAGGTCCTTCTTGTCGACGACCTCGACGGCGTCGAGGCGGACGAGACCGTGACGTTCGCGCTGGACGGCAAGACCTACGAAATCGACCTCACCACCGCCAACGCGGAAAAGCTCCGTGGCCTGCTCGAGCCGTACACCACGAGTGGCCGTCGCACCGGTGGCCGCAGCACCGGCGGTCGCGGCAAGGGGCGTGCCGCTGCCACGGGCAGCCAGGACACGGCGAAGATCCGCGCGTGGGCCAAGGAGAACGGCATGAACGTGAACGACCGCGGTCGCGTTCCCGCCGACATCAAGGCGGCCTACGAGGACGCGAACCGCTGAGGCGACAGCTGCTGAGCCGCCGACCCCGCCCCACGGGCACTCAGCAGCCGCGTCCGGTGGCACTCCGCCGCGGCGGCCGCCACGAGGCGCACCAAGCAGGGGGGGTTCGCGGGGCCCCACGGCGCGGACCGCAGCGCCGGCAACGAGGACTCGACCTCGCGGCCCGGTGTGGGGGCCCGCAGCCACACGGCGGCGCCCGGCGCGCCGGATCCGCTCCGCCCCGGGGGGAGGGGCGCGGTCATCCGGCCGTCGGTGCCCAGCACCGCGAGGTCCAGCGAGATCCCGCCCCACTCCAACCAGTCGAGGAGTCCGGGCAGCTCTTCCGCGCTCCCCGCGGCCACGAGCAGCCCCATCCGGCGCCCCACCAGGGCCACCGGCCCGGTCTTGGCGCCCATCCGGCGCAACACGCCCCGGCCGGCCGCAGCGGGCAGCTCCAGGACGTCGAAGCGGAGTCCGGTGACCAGTCGCACCGGAGGGCCCGCCGCCGTCGCCCAGCCGAGCTCGTCCTCGTACCACCGCGCGAGCCCGCCGTCGGACGGGGTGCGGGGCAGCGGAACGGTGAGGGCCATGTCCGGGGAACTCCCGAGGGGCCGCGTTGGTTACGCCCCGGGCGCCTCCCGCTGCCCGCTTTTCCGTGACGCGTCGTGCCGGTCCGGATGCGCAAGGTGTCCGGGATGGGGCGTACGAGTGCATTCGGGCGCGCAAGGGTGTTCGCTGGTAGCGGAGGGAACCGGGGTGCGCCGCATGGAGTGTCGGTCCTTACGGGTAAGACATTCCTAGTGGAGAGGGGCGACTCGCGGGCCTCGGCGTCTCACGTTCGCCATCGGCGTACTGAAGGCGCGGGTAACTACTTGGCCTGCGGGAACATCGTCTCGCACCATCGAGTTGGAGCATTTGTCGGCTGTTCGGCAGCAGGCCTCCCCGCTGAAGAGGGGGTGATCCGGACGGATGTCGGCAGTTGGAATGAGCGGTCCCCGCTTGCGGGACTAAGCTGCGGAAGGACAGGGAGGGGATCGACCCCTAACTGACTGACCGCTCTGAGGAGCGATTAACGATGTTCGAGAGGTTCACCGACCGCGCGCGGCGGGTTGTCGTCCTGGCTCAGGAAGAAGCCCGGATGCTCAACCACAACTACATCGGCACCGAGCACATCCTTCTGGGCCTTATCCACGAGGGTGAGGGTGTCGCCGCTAAGGCCCTGGAGAGCCTCGGGATTTCGCTCGAGGCGGTCCGCCAGCAGGTGGAGGAGATCATCGGCCAGGGCCAGCAGGCCCCGTCCGGGCACATCCCCTTCACCCCTCGTGCCAAGAAGGTCCTGGAGCTCTCGCTCCGCGAGGCCCTCCAGCTCGGCCACAACTACATCGGCACCGAGCACATCCTGCTCGGCCTGATCCGCGAGGGTGAGGGTGTCGCCGCCCAGGTCCTCGTGAAGCTGGGTGCCGACCTCAACCGGGTGCGGCAGCAGGTCATCCAGCTGCTCTCCGGCTACCAGGGCAAGGAAGCCGCCACGGCCGGCGGTCCTGCCGAGGGCACTCCCTCGACGTCCCTGGTCCTCGACCAGTTCGGCCGGAACCTCACCCAGGCGGCCCGCGAATCCAAGCTCGACCCGGTCATCGGGCGCGAGAAGGAGATCGAGCGGGTCATGCAGGTGCTGTCCCGCCGCACCAAGAACAACCCGGTCCTGATCGGCGAGCCCGGCGTCGGCAAGACCGCCGTCGTCGAGGGCCTGGCGCAGGCCATCGTCAAGGGCGAGGTGCCCGAGACCCTCAAGGACAAGCACCTCTACACCCTGGACCTCGGCGCGCTGGTCGCCGGCTCCCGCTACCGCGGTGACTTCGAGGAGCGCCTGAAGAAGGTCCTCAAGGAGATCCGCACCCGCGGCGACATCATCCTGTTCATCGACGAGCTCCACACCCTCGTGGGTGCGGGCGCCGCCGAGGGCGCGATCGACGCCGCCAGCATCCTCAAGCCGATGCTGGCCCGCGGTGAGCTCCAGACCATCGGTGCCACCACGCTCGACGAGTACCGCAAGTACCTGGAGAAGGACGCGGCCCTGGAGCGGCGCTTCCAGCCCATCCAGGTCGCCGAACCGTCGCTGCCGCACACGATCGAGATCCTCAAGGGCCTGCGCGACAGGTACGAGGCCCACCACCGGGTCTCCATCACCGACGAGGCCCTCGTCCAGGCCGCGACCCTGGCCGACCGGTACATCTCGGACCGCTTCCTCCCGGACAAGGCGATCGACCTGATCGACGAGGCCGGTTCCCGGATGCGCATCCGTCGGATGACCGCGCCGCCGGACCTCCGCGAGTTCGACGAGAAGATCGCCGGTGTCCGCCGCGACAAGGAGTCCGCGATCGACTCGCAGGACTTCGAGAAGGCCGCCTCCCTGCGCGACAAGGAGAAGCAGCTCCTCGCCGCGAAGGCCAAGCGGGAGAAGGAGTGGAAGGCCGGCGACATGGACGTCGTCGCCGAGGTCGACGGCGAGCTGATCGCCGAGGTTCTCGCGACCGCCACCGGCATCCCGGTCTTCAAGCTGACCGAGGAGGAGTCCTCGCGCCTGCTCCGCATGGAGGACGAGCTCCACAAGCGCGTCATCGGCCAGAAGGACGCCGTCATCGGCCTCTCGCGGGCCATCCGCCGCACCCGTGCGGGTCTGAAGGACCCGAAGCGTCCCGGTGGCTCGTTTATCTTCGCCGGTCCGTCCGGCGTCGGTAAGACCGAGCTTTCGAAGGCGCTCGCCGAATTCCTCTTCGGCGACGAGGACGCGATGATCTCCCTCGACATGTCGGAGTTCAGCGAGAAGCACACGGTTTCCCGTCTCTTCGGTTCGCCGCCCGGATACGTCGGCTACGAAGAGGGCGGCCAGCTCACCGAGAAGGTGCGCCGCAAGCCGTTCTCCGTCGTCCTCTTCGACGAGGTCGAGAAGGCCCACCCCGATATCTTCAATTCCCTTCTCCAGATCCTGGAGGACGGTCGCCTGACCGACTCCCAGGGCCGGGTCGTGGACTTCAAGAACACGGTCATCATCATGACCACCAACCTCGGGACCAGGGACATCTCGAAGGGCTTCAACCTGGGCTTCGCAGCTCAGGGCGACACGAAGTCCAACTACGAGCGGATGAAGGCGAAGGTCAGCGACGAGCTGAAGCAGCACTTCCGCCCGGAGTTCCTCAACCGTGTGGACGACATCATCGTCTTCCCGCAGCTGACGCAGGAGGACATCCTCCAGATCGTCGACCTGATGATCAGCCGCGTCGACGAGCGCCTCAAGGACCGGGACATGGGCATCGAGCTCTCCCAGTCCGCGAAGGAACTGCTCGCGAAGAAGGGTTACGACCCGGTGATGGGCGCCCGGCCGCTGCGCCGGACGATCCAGCGCGAGATCGAGGACACCCTGTCGGAGAAGATCCTCTTCGGCGAGGTGCGCCCCGGTCACATCGTGGTCGTCGACACCGAGGGCGAGGGCGAGGAGCGCACCTTCACCTTCCGCGGCGAGGAGAAGGCGGCCCTGCCGGACGCCCCGCCGGTCGAGGCGACGGGCGGCTCGGGCCCGAACCTCTCGAAGGACGCGTGACACCGCGCTGAGCCCGGCGCGCCCAAGGGGCGGCCCCGGAGACCCGATGGGTCCCGGGGCC
>NZ_JBHYMF010000003.1:0-14292 GCF_042742855.1 Streptomyces sp. NPDC058877
TCATCCTCGGACAACACCAGCTCGGCCATCGGCCGCCCCATCTTCGCCATGAAGACAGCCTACTAATTCAACGAACTAATGGCGCAGGACACTAGCTCGGCTCAGATCCCCAGCTGCTTCGTCTCCCGCAGCCGCTCGATCGCCTCCGGCTCGCCGTCCAGGGCCACCTTCGCCGAGTCCTGGCGACCGTACAGGTACATCACCAGCTCGCCCGGTTCCCCGGAGGCCGTCACCACCGGGGTGCCGCGGTGGGCCACCGCCGTCTGACCGTTCGGGCGGCGCAGCACCAGGCCCACCGGGGCCTTGCGGCCGAGGAGCCGGGCCATCCGCTCCAGCCGGGACCAGAGGGCGTCCGCGAAGACCGGGTCCAGCTCGCGCGGCGACCAGTCGGGCTGGGCCCGCCGGACGTCCTCCGCGTGCACGTAGAACTCGACGACGTTCGCCCCCTCGTCCACCTGCTTGATGGTGAACGGCGAGAACCGCGGCGGCCCCGTCCGGATGAGTTGGATCAGTTCCTCGTACGGCTTCCCGGCGAACTCCGCCTGCACCCGGTCCTGCCGTTCCTTCAGCGCCGGCACGACGGAGCCCGCCGCCGCATCCGGACGCCGCTCCCGCACCACCACATGGGCGGCGAGGTCCCGGGTCCGCCAGCCCTCGCAGAGCGTCGGTGCGTCAGGGCCCGCCGCCTCCAACAGATCGGCGAGCAGAAGCCGTTCACGTTTCGCATGGGTCGACATGCCCGCCAGCGTACGACCGGGACCGCCGGTCCGCCCAGTGGACGTCCCGCCGGGCAGCGCCCCGACGCGCGGCACAATGGCGCCATGACCCGTACGCCCCGGACCCCCAGCGACCTCGATCCGGCCATCGCCGCCCGCCTCAAGCGCAGCGCCGACGGACTCGTCCCCGCCATCGCCCAGCAGTACGACACCGGTGAGGTGCTGATGCTCGGCTGGATGGACGACGAGGCCCTCCACCGCACCCTCACCACCGGCCGCTGCACCTACTGGTCCCGCAGCCGCCGGGAGTACTGGGTCAAGGGCGACACCTCCGGGCACGTCCAGCACGTCAAGTCCGTCGCCCTCGACTGCGACGCCGACACCCTCCTGGTGAAGGTCGACCAGGTCGGCGCCGCCTGCCACACCGGTGCCCGCACCTGCTTCGACGCCGACGTGCTCCCCCTCTCCCAGTAAGGTCCCGTGCCATGGATCTCGAGACCTTCCGCAAGCTGGCGGCCGACCGCCGCGTCATCCCCGTCAGCCGCAGGCTCCTCGCGGACGGCGACACCCCGGTCGGGCTCTACCGCAAGCTCGCCGCCGAACGGCCCGGCACCTTCCTCCTCGAATCCGCGGAGAACGGCCGGAGCTGGTCCCGCTACTCCTTCATCGGAGTCCGCAGCGACGCCACCCTCACCGTGAAGGACGGACGGGCCCATTGGCTCGGCACCCCGCCCGTCGGCGTCCCCGTCGACGGCGACCCGCTCGCCGCCCTGCGCGCCACCGTCGAGACCCTCCACACCCCCCGCGACCTGGCCTCGGGGATGCCGCCCTTCACCGGCGGCATGGTCGGCTACCTCGGCTACGACATCGTCCGCCGGCTGGAGAAGATCGGCGAGCACGGCCGCGACGACCTCCGGCTCCCCGAGCTGACCATGCTCCTCACCAGCGACCTCGCGGTCCTCGACCACTGGGACGGCTCGGTCCTGTTGATCGCCAACGCGATCAACCACAACGACCTGGAGACCGGAGTCGACGAGGCGTACGCCCACGCCGTCGCCCGCCTCGACGCCATGGAGGCCGACCTGGCCCGCCCGGTCGCCACCGCGCCGACCGCCCTGCCCGCCTCCGAGCTCCCCGCGTCCTCCGCCCTCTGGGGAGGCCCCGCCTACCAGGACGCCGTCGAGGACATCAAGGAGCGCATCCGCGCCGGCGAAGCCTTCCAGGTCGTTCCCTCGCAGCGCTTCGAGACCCCCTGCACCGCCTCCGCACTCGACGTGTACCGGGTCCTGCGGGCCACCAACCCCTCCCCGTACATGTACCTCTTCCGCTTCGAGAACGGCTTCGACGTGGTCGGCTCCAGCCCCGAGGCGCTCGTCAAGGTCGAGGACGGGCGGGCGCTGCTCCACCCGATCGCCGGCACCCGGCACCGCGGTGCCACCCCGCAGGAGGACCACGACCTCGCCGAAGAGCTGCTCGCCGACCCCAAGGAGCGCGCCGAGCACCTCATGCTCGTCGACCTCGGCCGCAACGACCTCGGCCGGGTCTGCACCCCCGGTTCCGTCGAGGTCGTCGACTTCATGTCGATCGAGCGCTACTCGCACGTCATGCACATCGTCTCCACCGTGACCGGTGAGGTCGCCGACGGCCGGACCGCCTTCGACGTCCTCACCGCCTGTTTTCCGGCGGGCACCCTCTCCGGAGCGCCCAAGCCCCGCGCCATGCAGATCATCGAGGAGCTCGAACCCTCCCGACGGGGCCTGTACGGCGGATGTGTCGGTTATCTCGATTTCGCCGGGGACGCGGACACCGCCATCGCCATCCGCACCGCCCTGCTCCGCGACGGCACCGCATACGTGCAGGCCGGAGCGGGTGTCGTCGCCGACTCCGACCCGGTCGCCGAGGACAACGAGTGCCGCAACAAGGCCGCGGCCGTGCTTCGAGCCGTCCACACCGCCAACCGGATGAACGACAAGTGAGCACGTAGGGGATAGTGGGGTACGTGAGTGCCGTACCCGTACCCCAGCCCCGTGCCGTCCGCGCGGCCGTTCCCGCCGGTGGTCGCCGCAGCCTGGCCGCGGCCCTCCTCCTCGGCGCCCTCGGTGCCACCGTCGTCCTGCTCTCGGCCGGACAGACCTGGGCCGGCGGCGCCGCATCCGTCGGTGGCGGCAGCGTGGCCATCAAGGTCGACGGCGCCTCCGTCACCGGCGTGCCGACCGCCCTCGCGATCGTCGGCCTCGCCGCGCTCTTCGCCGTCTTCGCCGTCCGACGCACCGGCCGCACCCTCGTCGCCGGGCTCCTCGCGCTCAGCGGCGCGGGCGCCGCGCTCGCCGCGGTCCTCGGCGCCTCCGACAGCGCCGCGCTGAACGCTGAGGCCGCCCGGATCAGCGGCGACACCGCCGCTGCGGTCGCCGACCTCACCCACACCGCCTGGCCGTACGTGACCGCCGCGGGTGCCGTCCTCATCCTGCTCGCCGGACTGCTCGCCCTCCGCTTCGGCAAGAACTGGCCGGCGATGGGAGGGCGCTACGAACGCTCCGGCACCCCCGGTGCCGGCCGCAGGGCGCCCGCCGCCGACCCGGACCGGCCCGAGGAACTGTGGAAGGCCCTGGACCGAGGCGAGGACCCCACCGGGGGAGAGTGAACCGGGACCGGCGCGGACGCCCGTCGGGGCGACCGATCCCGGTGGCGACCGCGACGCGTGATCGTCCCGGCACCCCCGATTCACCTCCGCGCGCCCGCGTGCGGGACAATGAACGCCGAGTGTCCGCGCACGCGAGACCTCACCATCGAGCAACTGCAACGAGGAGCAACTCATGGCGGGCAGCGCCCACGGACACACCCCGGCCGCCTGGACCGGTGTCATCATCTCCTTCATCGGCTTCTGCGTCGCCGGCGTCTTCATGGTGGCCGCCAACCTGCCCGGTTTCTGGGCCGGCGTGGCCGTCATCGTCCTCGGCGGGATCGTCGGCGGCGTGATGAAGGTGGCGGGCCTCGGCATGCCCAAGGAGTCGGCGGACGTCACCGCCGCCCGCGAGGTCGCGACCGCGACCGCGAAGGCCCGCGCCTGACGCGACACGACGCACCCGCGGGCGCGGTCCGGCACTGCCGGGCTGCGCCCGCGGGCGTGAGGAGCGAGAATCACCGGGTGGACGCGCAGCCGACGGCCGGAGCCGTGACCGACGATCATCTCACCCCGCCGGGTGAACCCACAGCGAGGAACGGCGCGGTGCCGCCGGGGACCTGGCCGGGTGGGCCCGCCCCGGCGCCGCTCCCGCCCCGCCGTTCGCCCCTGCGGCGACTGGCCGCCCCGGTCGGTGCGCTCGCCGGGGTCGCCGCGGCGTTCGCCTACGTGGGGACCGTCGACCCCAACGAGCCCGGGCACTATCCCGTCTGCCCGCTGCTGAGGTTCACCGGCATCTACTGCCCGGGGTGCGGCGGACTCCGCAGCGCCCACGCCGTCGCCCACGGAGACCTCGCGACCGCCTTCGGCGCCAACGCCCTCGCCGTGGTCGGCTACGGAGTCTTCGCCGTCCTCATGGCCGTATGGCTGGTTCGCGCCGTCCGTGGGGTCCCCATGCGCCTCGCCGTCCCCACCGGCTGGTGGTGGGCGATCGGCGCCGTCCTCGTGGTCTTCACGGTGGTCCGGAACCTGCCCTTCGGGGCGGCACTGGCTCCCTGAGGGACCGGGGACACCCCTGCGGGAGTCCCAGCAAATGGGACGCCACTCCGGCCGATGCGGGTCCGGGGCCGTCCTGCGGATAGGATCGAAGTGGCTGAACCTGGTTCATCATCACCGTCACCGTCCCAGAAGGGGGCCCCTCGCGTGAGTGTGCTCGACGAGATCATCGAAGGCGTGCGCGCCGACCTCGCAGAGCGGCAGGCGCGGGTCACCCTCGACGAGCTCAAGGAGCGCGCCGCCAAGGCGCCGCAGGCCAAGGACGGCGTCGCCGCACTGCGCGGGGACGGCGTCAAGGTGATCTGCGAGGTCAAGCGCTCCAGCCCGTCCAAGGGGGCGCTCGCCGCGATCGCCGACCCGGCCGGTCTCGCTGCTGACTACGAGGCGGGCGGCGCCGCCGTGATCTCCGTCCTCACCGAGCAGCGCCGCTTCGGCGGGTCCCTCGCCGACCTGGAGGCCGTCCGGGCCCGGGTCGACGTTCCGGTCCTGCGCAAGGACTTCATCGTCACCGCGTACCAGCTCTGGGAGGCGCGGGCGTACGGAGCGGACCTCGCGCTCCTCATCGTCGCCGCCCTGGAGCAGGAGGCCCTGGTCTCCCTCATCGAGCGTGCCGAGTCCATCGGCCTGACCCCGCTGGTCGAGGTCCACGACGAGGAGGAGGTCGAGCGCGCCGTCGACGCGGGTGCCCGGATCATCGGTGTCAACGCCCGTGACCTGAAGACCCTCAAGGTCGACCGCTCCACCTTCGAGCGGGTCGCCCCGGAGGTCCCCGCGCACATCGTCAAGGTCGCCGAGTCCGGCGTCCGCGGGCCGCACGACCTCATCGCCTACGCCAATGCGGGCGCCGATGCCGTGCTCGTCGGCGAGTCCCTCGTCACCGGTCGCGACCCGAAGGTCGCCGTCGCCGACCTCGTCGCCGCCGGCGCCCACCCCGCCCTGCGCCACGGTCGGAGCTGAACCGACCATGAGCCCCCGCCACGGCACGCCGGCACCCCTGGGCACCGCCCCGGGGCACGCCGTCGTGCCGTCGGCACCCGGGCGTCGCGGCCGGCTGCGCAACGCCGCCGCCCCGGTTCCCGCACACGCCCCCCTGGCCCGGGGTTGCCGTCCGCGCGGCTGCCGCGCACCCGCCCGCCGGGTCCTCGGCCGGCGCGTGCGGTACGTGATCGGCGACGAGCCCGGCCAGGTCAACGGCATGCGATGGCGCCCGTGCCCCGCGCGCGTCCTCACGTACGGCGACCGCACCTAGTCGCTGGCCCCGGCCCCCGGCTCCCCGGTGCCCGCCGGAACCGACCCGTCACCGGGTGCCGTCCGTCGTGCCCGCCCGCCCCGCAGCTCCCGGACCAGGTCCGGGGCGGGGCGGCCGTCCGCGACGACGGCTCCGCGGTGCGGGCGTCGCCGCACGTGAGGGTCCCGCGCACACCACGTGACCATCCACCCCACGCGTTCCGGGGCGTCCGCCCCGCGAGGAGCATCCGCATGTCCAGCGAGTTCTTCATTCCCGACCCGGACGGTCAGGTCCCCAGCGCCGAAGGCTACTTCGGTGCCTACGGCGGCAAGTTCATCCCGGAGGCCCTGGTCGCCGCCGTCGACGAGGTCGCGGTCGAGTACGAGAAGGCCAAGGCCGACCCCGAGTTCGCCCGCGAGCTCAACGACCTGATGGTCAACTACACCGGTCGGCCCAGCGCCCTCACCGAGGTCCCGAGGTTCGCCGAGCACGCCGGCGGGGCCCGGGTCTTCCTCAAGCGCGAGGACCTCAACCACACCGGCTCACACAAGATCAACAACGTGCTCGGCCAAGCCCTCCTGACCAAGCGCATGGGCAAGACGCGGGTCATCGCCGAGACCGGTGCCGGTCAGCACGGCGTCGCCACCGCCACCGCCTGTGCCCTCTTCGGGCTCGACTGCACCATCTACATGGGCGAGGTCGACACCCAGCGCCAGGCCCTCAACGTGGCCCGGATGAGGATGCTCGGCGCCGAGGTCATCGCCGTGAAGTCCGGCAGCCGCACCCTCAAGGACGCCATCAACGAGGCCTTCCGCGACTGGGTCGCCAATGTGGACCGGACGCACTACCTCTTCGGCACCGTCGCCGGACCGCACCCCTTCCCGGCGATGGTCCGCGACTTCCACCGGGTCATCGGGGTCGAGGCCCGCCGCCAGGTCCTGGAGCGCACCGGGCGCCTGCCCGACGCGGCGATCGCCTGCGTCGGCGGCGGCTCCAACGCCATCGGCCTCTTCCACGCCTTCGTCCCCGACGCGGACGTGCGGCTGATCGGCTGCGAGCCGGCCGGCCACGGCGTCGAGACCGGTGAGCACGCGGCCACCCTCACCGCCGGCGAGCCCGGCATCCTGCACGGCTCGCGGTCCTACGTGCTCCAGGACGACGAGGGCCAGATCACCGAGCCGTACTCGATCTCGGCGGGCCTGGACTACCCCGGCATCGGCCCCGAGCACGCCTATCTGAAGGACAGCGGGCGCGGGGAGTACCGGGCCGTCACCGATGACGCCGCCATGCAGGCGCTGCGGCTGCTCTCCCGCACCGAGGGCATCATCCCGGCCATCGAGTCGGCGCACGCCCTCGCCGGGGCCCTGGAGGTCGGCAAGGAACTCGGCAAGGACGCCCTGCTCCTGGTGAACCTCTCCGGGCGCGGCGACAAGGACATGGACACGGCCGCCCGCTACTTCGGGCTCTACGACACCGCCGAGGGGGACTCCAAGTGACCGGCACCGGCAACATCCAGCTGCTCGGCGACACCCTCGCCAAGGCCAAGGCCGAGAACCGGGCCGCGCTCATCGCGTACCTGCCGGCCGGCTTCCCCACCGTCGACGGCGGCATCGAGGCCATCAAGGCCGTCTTCGACGGCGGCGCGGACATCGTGGAGGTCGGCCTTCCGCACAGCGACCCGGTGCTCGACGGCCCGGTCATCCAGACCGCCGACGACATCGCCCTGCGCGGCGGCGTCAAGATCGCCGACGTCATGCGGACGGTCCGCGCGGCCCACGAGGCCACCGGCAAGCCGGTCCTCGTCATGACGTACTGGAATCCGATCGACCGTTACGGCATCGCGCGCTTCACCGAGGAGCTCGCCGAGGCCGGCGGTGCGGGCTGCATTCTGCCCGATCTGCCGGTCCAGGAGTCCCAGGTCTGGCGCGAGCACGCTGACAAGCACGGTCTCGCGACCGTCTTCGTCGTCGCGCCCAGCAGCAAGGACGAGCGCCTGGCCACCATCACGGCGGCCGGCTCCGGCTTCGTCTACGCCGCCTCGCTCATGGGCGTCACCGGCACCCGCGAGTCGGTCGGTGAGCAGGCCGCGGACCTGGTCCGCCGCACCCGCGCCACCTCCGCACTGCCGGTGTGCGTCGGCCTCGGCGTCTCCAACGCCACGCAGGCGCGCGAGGTCGCCGGCTTCGCCGACGGCGTCATCGTCGGGTCCGCCTTCGTCCAGCGGCTCCTCGACACCGATGGCGACGAGGCGGCCGGCCTTGCCGCGGTAAGGGAACTGGCGGCCGAACTCGCCGTGGGCGTCCGCCGCGCTCCGTAGCCCGTTCGGGTGGATCTCGGGTCGGGGAGGCGCGGATGTGCCTCCCCGGTTCGTTGCCTGGGGCGTGAGCGAGAAGAACCGTGGTGACGGTAACCGGAGCGCGCGGGAGCGCCTCCAGCAGCAGCGGGAGCGCGACAAGGCCCGCGAGAAGCAGCGGCGCGTCCTGATCGTGGCGTCGGCGGTCGTCGGCGTCCTCGGACTGGCCGCGGTCGTCGGAGTGATCGCCGCTGGCGGGGACAAGGACGGCGGGTCCGACAAGGCGGGACCGGTGGTCGCGCCGACGGGCTCCGTCGAGGGCGACAAGCCCGCCGTCCCCACCGGTGCGACGGACGCCCCGTCGACGCTCGCGATCTGGGAGGACTTCCGCTGCCCGGCGTGCGCCCAGTTCGAGAACGTCATGCGGGACACCATCCACGAGCTGGAGGCCACCGGCGCGCTCAAGGCCGAGTACCACCTGGCCACCCTCATCGACAGGAACATGGGCGGGAGCGGCTCGCTGCGCGCGGCGAACGCGGCCGCGTGCGCCCAGGACGCCGGCAAGTTCACCGCGTACCACGACGTGCTCTACATCAACCAGCCGCCGGAGACGGACGACGCCTTCGGGAACAACGACACGCTGATCGAGCTGGCGGCGAAGGTCCCGGGACTCGACACGCCCGCCTTCCGCAGCTGTGTGAACGACGGGACGCACGACGGCTGGGTGGCGAAGTCGAACGAGGCCTTCCAGAGCGGGGGCTTCCGCGGCACCCCGTCCGTCCTCCTCAACGGGGAATCGATCTTCCCGACCAAGGGGAACGAGCAGATCTCACCGGAGAACCTGAAGAAGTGGGTCGCCGAGGCCAATCAGGGCAAGAAGCCCGGCACGGCGTCCCCCTCCGCGGGTTAGTTACCCATACGTTGCCGGGTGGGCTGCCGTCCCGCCCGCCCGGCAGGGTAGCGTCGGTCCTGCCATGGACCTTGCCTACATTCCCAGCCCGTCGACCGGCGTGATCCACCTCGGACCGATCCCGCTGCGCGGCTATGCCTTCTGCATCATCATCGGTGTCTTCGTTGCCGTCTGGTACGGCAACAAGCGCTGGATCGCCCGGGGCGGCACCGCCGGCACCGTGGCCGACATCGCCGTCTGGGCGGTGCCCTTCGGCCTCCTCGGCGGACGCCTCTACCACGTGATCACCGACTACCAGCTGTACTTCAGCGAGGGTGAGAACTGGGTCGACGCCTTCAAGATCTGGGAGGGCGGCCTCGGCATCTGGGGCGCCATCGCACTCGGTGCGGTGGGCGCCTGGATCGGCTGTCGTCGCCGGGGCATCCCGCTGCCGGCGTACGCCGACGCCATCGCTCCCGGCATCGCCTTCGCCCAGGCCATCGGCCGCTGGGGCAACTGGTTCAACCAGGAGCTGTACGGCCGGCCGACCGACCTGCCCTGGGCCCTGAAGATCACCGAGGGCGCGAATCGCGAGGCCGGGCTCTACCACCCGACCTTCCTGTACGAGTCCCTCTGGTGCGTCGCCGTCGGCTTCTTCGTCGTCTGGGCCGACCGCCGCTTCAAGCTCGGCCACGGCCGTGCCTTCGCCCTGTACGTCGCCGCCTACTGCACGGGCCGCGTCTGGACCGAGTACCTGCGCGTCGACGAGGCGCACCACGTCCTCGGCCTGCGGCTGAACGTGTGGACGTCGATCATCGTCTTCCTGCTCGCGGTGCTCTACATCGTGCTCTCGTCGCGGCTGCGTCCCGGACGCGAAGAGGTCGTGGAGCGGGGTGCGGACGCGCAGAAGGCGGAGCAGGCCGAGAAGCCGGGCGAGGTCGGGAAGGACGGAGGGGCTGCGGAGGCCGCCGCGGACGGCGTGCCGTCGGAAGCGGAGCCGGAGGACACCGCCCCCGGGGCGGACTCCCCGAAGGACGACGCGCCCGAGGACCCCGAGAAGTCAGAGAAGTCAGAGAACGGTGCCGGATCGGCCACCAAGGGCTGACCGTCCACGCCCAGGGGGCCGTCGGGACCGAGGGGTCCCGGCGGCCCCTTCACATGCGGTGGGGCGGGGTCAGTCCGCACGGGCCGCGAGGGCGAGGACCCGGCGCGCGCCCTCCACCACCGCGGCGTCGACGAAGCGGCCGTCCGGGAGGGCCAGGGCGCCCCGCTCGGCCGCAGCCGCCTCGACGACCTCCCGGGCCGCGTCGACCTCCTCCGCAGTGGGCAGGTAGGCGCGTTCGATGACCGCGAGTTGACGGGGATGGATGGCGGCCCGGCCGAGGAAGCCGAGCGCGCGGCCCCGGGCGCAGTCGGCGGCCAGCGCCACCGGGTCGCCGAGGTGCGGGTGCACGGACTGGACCGGGGGCGGGAGGCCGGCCGCGCGGGCGGCGACCACGAGACGGCTGCGCGGCCAGTCGAGGCCGCCGTCCTCCCGCACCCCCAGGTCGGCGCGGAGGTCGGCCTCGCCGAGGGCGATTCCCCGCACGGCGGGATGGGCGGTGGCGATGGCGTAGGCGTGCTCCACGGCGAGGGCGTTCTCCAGGAGCGGATAGAGGGGGAGCCCGGGGGCGAGCCCGGCGATCCGGTGGATGTCAGTGGGGTGTGTCACCTTGGGGAGACGGAGACCGCAGAGGCCGGGGAGGGGGGCCAGGGTGGGGATGTCGAGCAGACGGTGGACGCGGACGTGCACCGGAACGGGGTGGACCTCCCCCAGCAGATCGACCGTGGAGTCGAGGGCGTACGCCTTGCGGTGCGGGGCGACGGCGTCCTCCAGGTCGACGATCACGACGTCGGCGCCGGAGCCCAGGGCCTTGTGGACCACCGCTGGGCGATCGCCCGGCGCGTACAGCCAGGTCAGCGGCGGACGGGAGGAGGAAGCGCCGGGAGCGGCAGGGCCCGGGGGTGCCTCGCTCGCCGTGCCGGTCCCTTCGCCGTCGACGGGGCCGCGGAGGGGGTTCATACCGCCCCCTGCACGCGGAGGGCGTCGATCTCTGCCGGCGTGAGCCCGAGTTCGGTGAGGACGGCGGTGGTGTCGGCGCCGTGCGGGCGGCCGGGCCAGCGGATGGCTCCAGGGGTCTCGGAGAGGCGGAAGAGGACGTTCTGCATCTTGATCGGACCGAGTTCCGGGTCCTCCACCTCGGTGACGGTGTGCAGCGCCCGGTACTGGGGGTCGTCCAGCACGTCCCGGACGTCGTAGACGGGAGCGATGGCCGCGTCCGCCTTGTCGAAGGCCGCCATCGCCTCGTCCCGGGTGTGGCGGGCGATCCAGGAGCCGACCGCCTCGTCCAGGACGTCCGCGTGTGCGGCCCGACCCGTGCCGTCGGCGAACCACGGCTCGTCGATCAGTTCGGGCCGGCCGACGAGCCGCAACACCCGCTCGGCGATCGACTGGGCGGAGGTGGAGACGGCGACCCAGGAGCCGTCGGAGGTCCGGTAGGTGTTGCGCGGGGCGTTGTTCAGGGAGCGGTTTCCGGTCCTGGGCTGGACGTAACCGAGTTGGTCGTACCAGAGGGGGTGGGGTCCGATGACGGAGAGCATCGGCTCGATGATCGCCATGTCGACGACCTGGCCGAGACCGGTCGTCGTCCTCGCGGCAAGTGCCGTCATCACCGCGTATGCGGTGGCCAGGGCGGCGATGGAGTCGGCGAGGCCGAAGGGGGGCAGGGTCGGCGGACCGTCCGGTTCGCCGGTGACGGCGGCGAAGCCGCTCATCGCCTCGGCGAGGGTGCCGAAGCCGGGGCGGTGGGCGTACGGCCCGAACTGGCCGAAGCCGGTGACGCGGGCCAGGACGAGACGCGGATTGACGGCCGACAGCTCCTCCCAGCCCAGACCCCAGCGCTCCAGGGTGCCGGGACGGAAGTTCTCCACGACGACGTCCGCCTCGGCGGCGAGGGCGAGCAGCACCTCACGTCCGCCCGCCGAAGACAGGTCGAGGGTGATCGCCCGCTTGTTGCGGCCCAGGACCTTCCACCACAGGCCGATCCCGTCCTTCGCGGGGCCGTGGCCACGGGACGGGTCCGGCGTGCGGGGATGCTCGACCTTGACGACGTCGGCGCCGAAGTCCCCCAGCATCATGGCGGCGAGCGGGCCGGCGAAGAGGGTGGCGAGGTCCAGGACGCGCAGCCCGTGCAGCGGCGTTCCCGGGGTGGTGGTCGGCGGACGGCCCGGGAGCGCCGGTCCGCCGGGGCTCCCGGAGCCTGCCGGGCCGTCGGGCGCGGTGGCCGATGTGGGGACGGTCATGCGGAGTCGGCCTCCAGGATGTGGGGGGAGAGGAACGCGGCCTCGATCTCCACGCGGTACGGCATGGAGGTGGAGGCGCCCTCGCGTTGAACGGAGAGGGCGGCGGCGGTCTGCGCCCAGGCCAGCGCCCTCGGAGCGGGACGTCCCTCGCCCAGGGCGACCGCGAGGGCACCGACGAAGGTGTCGCCGGCTCCGGTGGTGTCCACGGCCCGTACCCGGGGTGCGGGCACCACGAGCGGCTCGGCGCCGCGCACCGCGTAGAGGCTGCCGGCCGAGCCCAGGGTGATGACCACCTCGGGGACTTCCTGCAGCAGGGCGTGCGCGGCGGCGTGCGGGTCGGTGAGTCCGGTGAGCGCGGCGGCCTCGTGCTCGTTGGGCACCAAGAGGTCGATGGAGGAGAGGAGTTCCGGCGGAAGCGGTTGGGCGGGGGCGGGGGTGAGGACGGTGCGGACCCCGAGCCGGCGGGCGGTGGCGGCGCCCTCCACGACGACGGAGAGGGGGAGTTCGAGCTGGAGGAGCAGGATGTCAGCGGTGCCGATGAGGGCCTCGTCGCCGTGGGTGAGGGAGGTGACGCTGCTGTTGGCGCCGGGGACGACGACGATCGCGTTGCCGCCCTCGTCGTCGACGACGACGTGGGCGGTGCCGGAAGAGCCCTCGGCGGTGCGCAGCAGATCGGTGTCCACCGCGCAGTGTTCGAGGGTGGCGCGGAGCCGCACGCCGAAGTCGTCCGTGCCGACCGCGCCGATCATCGCCACCTCGGCGCCCGCACGGGCCGCGGCGACGGCCTGGTTGGCGCCCTTGCCGCCGGGGACCGTCCGGAAGGAGCGGCCGGTGACCGTTTCACCGAGGGCGGGGGCCCGCGGCACATAGGTGACGAGGTCCATGTTCGTGCTGCCGAGCACGACGATGCTGGTCATGGGCGTACTGCCTCCAGGAGTGTCAGTTCGGCCAGGGCGTCGAAACCGATGCCGTCGAAGGACGCGACGGAACTCGCCAGGCGGTTCTTGAGAGGGGCGGTCCAGCGTTCGGGAAGCCGATCCGGGTGGCCCGTGAGCAGCCCGGCGACCGAACCGGCGGTGGCGCCGTTGGAGTCGGTGTCCCAGCCTCCCGAGACCGCCGCGCAGATGGAGCGGGAGAAGTCTCCGTCGGCGTGGGTGAGGGCGGCGGCGAGGAGGGCGGCGTTGGGGACGGCATGCACCCAGTGGTACCCGCCGAGCTCGCGGTGCAGCCGGTCGACGACGGCGTCGAAGTCCTCGGGGTGGGCCCGTGCGGTGTCGATGCCGAGGCGGACCGCCCGGGCGAGGCGCGAGTCCGGCGGGATCACGCCGAGGCCGGCGGTCAGCGCCCCGTGGACGTCGGCGGTGCCGGTGGCCGCGGTGGCGAGCGCGGCAGCGACGAACATGGCCCCGTAGACGCCGTTGGCGGTGTGCGTGAGCCGTGCGTCCCGGTGTGCCTGCGCGGCGGCGGCCACCGGGTCGCCGGGCCGCGTCCAGCCGTGGACGTCGGCGCGGATCTGGGCCCCGATCCATTCGCGGAACGGGTTGCGGCGGAGGGCGGTCAGCGGGGGTTCGACGCCGTCCAGGAGGTTGCGGTAGGCGACGCGTTCGGCGGTGAAGGTGCGGCCGGCGGGAAGTTCGTCGAGCCAGAGGCGGGCGACGTCGGCGGTGGTGAAGTCGCGGCCGTGCCGCTGGAGGAGCAGCAGGTTGAGGAGGGGGTAGTTGAGGTCGTCGTCCTCGGGCATGCCGTCGATGTTCTCGGCGAGACAAGCAGCGGCGGAGCGACGGTTCCAGGGATGGGCGGCGAGCAGTTCCGGGGGGACGCCCCGGGCCGTGAACCAGGTGGTGAGGGGCCAGTTGCCGGTGGCGCGGGCGAGGGCCCGGATGCCGGGGAGGGGGAGCTTCTCCACGGGCTTGCCGAGCAGGCACCCGACGGCCCGCCCGAGCCAGGCGGCGTGCAACCGGTCGAGGAGTGCGGTGTCGGTCGAGACGGCCGGGTGCTCGTGGGGGGTGGGTGGGGGAGGAGGGGCGCTCCGGGGGGCGCGCGGACGGTCGGAGCGCGGTGCCGGGCGGTCCGTCCCGCCGGCCCGCCGGGGCGGGCCGGCGGGCAGCGCGGGGGGAGGCGCGGCGAGCGACCTGATCAGCGGGACGC